>CAJOFW010000053.1:13948-19631 GCA_905234005.1 uncultured Oscillospiraceae bacterium | reverse complement strand
GAAGTGCGGGGGCTTCACGCCGGTCTGGGTCATGTAGTAGACCTTGAGACGGCGGCCCTTGTCCGTGGGCGGCTGCTGCCGCGCCTGCGCCTCCGCGAGAACGTTGTTGAGCATACCGGTCGTGATGCGCATACTCGCCTGCTCGTTTACATAATTCACAAGCTCGAAGATCCGCGCCGTGCGCTGGCCGGTCACGCAGGAGATGAACAGCACCGGCGCGTACGGCATAAACGACAGGTCGCGCTGAATATCCCTGCGCATGTTGTCCATGGTGCGGTCGTCCTTCTCGATCAGATCCCACTTGTTCACAACGATGACGCTCGCCTTGCCCGCCTCGTGGGCGAGACCGGCGATCTTGGTGTCCTGCTCGGTGACGCCCTCCCGGGCGTCGATCATGATGAGGCAGACGTCGCTGCGCTCGATGGCGAGCTGCGCCCGCATGACAGAGAACTTCTCGACGCGCTCGTTCACCTTCGACCGGCGGCGGATGCCGGCGGTGTCGATGAAGAGGTAGCTGCCGTATTCGTTGTCGACCGGCGTGTCGACCGCGTCCCGGGTCGTGCCGGGCATATCGGCGACGATGACGCGCTTTTCGCCGAGGATGTGGTTGATGAGCGAGGATTTGCCGACGTTCGGCTTGCCGATGACGGCGACGCGGATGCGGTCGTCGTCCGCGTCCGCCCCGTCCGTCTCGGGCGGGAAGTGCTCGACGCAGGCGTCCAGGAGTCTGTCCGTGCCGTGGCCGTGCACGGCGGATACGCTGATCGGCTCGCCGAGGCCGAGGTTGTAAAATTCGTAGATGTCCGGGTCGTCCGGACCGACCGAGTCCATCTTGTTCACAACGAGCACAACGGGCTTGCCGCAGCGCTGGAGCATGGCCGCGACGTCCTGATCGGCGGCGGTGACGCCGGTGCCGATCTCGGTCACGAGGACGATGACGTCCGCCGCGTTGACCGCGAGCATGGCCTGCTCACGCATGAACAGCAGGATCTCGCTGCTGGTGTTCGGCTCGATGCCGCCCGTGTCCACCACGTCAAAAACGCGGCCCCGCCACTCGCACTCGGCATACAGCCGGTCACGCGTAACGCCGGGCGTATCCTCCACAATGGAGAGCCGCCGCCCCACGAGGCGGTTGAACAGATGCGATTTTCCGACGTTGGGGCGGCCCACTATGGCCACCAGGGGTCTATTCATCCTGACCACCACCTTCTGAGACTTTTTCGGATTGCATGATTTCGGGTATGTCCTCCCGTGCCGCGCCCTCCCCGGGGCGCGCCCGGTTTGGAGCTATGGCCAAGGCGTTTTGGATAGCACACAAGGGACGACAAAAGCCGTCCCGTTTGCGCTATTTTCGCCGGGGAACACACGCCCGCAGGCGTGATTACTCCTCCGCGGCGGCGATGACCTCGCGCCCGTTGTACTGGCCGCAGTTGGGGCACGCACGGTGGGGCCTGTGATACTCGCCGCAGTTCGAGCAGGCGACGAGCTTCGGGGCCGTCAGCTTCCAGACGCTGGAACGTCTGCTGCTTTTTCTGGCGTGGGATTGCTTTCTTTTCGGGACTGCCATTTGTCACACCTCCTGTATATCATCCAAAAGCTGTGACAGCACAGCCATTCTTGGATCGATTTGTTTGCCGCAGCCGCAGGGGCCTTCGTTGAGATCCTTGCCGCAGACGGGACACAGCCCCGCGCAGTCCTCCCTGCAGAGAAATTTCTGATCCATCGCGAGGATGAAGCACGTCTCGAGGACGTCGGAGACGTCGACGCCGTCGCCGTCGAGCGGAAACAGGTCGGCGTAATCGTCCTCGTCCGGGTCGGCCTTGAGCGCCGCCGAAACGGGCAGGTCGATCGAGCGGGGGAAAACGCGGGCGCACCGGTCGCAGCGGACGGCCATGTCCGCGTGAACGGCTCCGGCAAGCTCGAGAAGGCCGGCGGTATTTTTCACCGCGCCCTCCGCCGTCACCGGCCCGGTAAATTCCTCCAATGCGGGAAATTCGAGCCGCTCACGGTCAAGCTCACACCGAAACGGCACGCTCCCGCCGGGCATTTCAATGATCTCATGCAGGTCTAAATACATACGAAAACCCTCATACAGTCGCCATAGTATTATAAATCCACCTCGCCCTGTTGTCAACCGTAAATTTTCGTGATAGGATATGATTATGAGAGAATTTACGATTACGAAAAACGACGCGGGGCAGCGGCTCGACCGTTTTGCGTCCAAGGCCGCGCCGAACGCGCCGCCGTCCCTGCTCCAGCGGTACTTCCGCACGAAGGACATAAAGCTGAACGGCCGCTGGGCAAAGCCCGACGTCCGCGTCGCCGAGGGCGACGTGGTGCGCCTCTACATCCCGGACGAGCTGTTCGACCCTGTCCGGCGCGGCGGGGACGACCGGCTCCTGACGCTCCGGCCCCGGCTCGACATCGTGTACGAGGACGACAATCTCCTGCTCGTGAACAAGCGCCCCGGCGTACTGTGCCACGACGCGGGCGGCTGGTCGCCGGACACGCTGATCGCCCACATCCAGGCCCACGCCCTGCAGACGGGCGCGTGGGATCCGGCGGCGGAGAACAGCTTTGCCCCGGCGCTGTGCAACCGCATCGACCGGGGCACGGGCGGCATCGTCATCGCGGCGAAAAACGCCCCGGCCCTGCGGGCGATGGACGAGCTGATCCGCGCCCGCGAGGTGGAGAAGGCGTATCTGTGCGTCTGCCTCGGCACGCCGGAGCCGCCGGCGGGCAGACTCGAGAACTGGCTGTTCAAGGACGCCGTCAAAAATCAGGTGTTCGTCAAAAACCGCCCCGAGCCGGGCGCAAGCGCCGCCGTCACCGATTACCGCGTCATCGCGGCAGGGAACGGCCTCGCCCTCGTCGAGTGCGTCCTGCACACGGGCCGGACGCACCAGATCCGTGTCCAGATGGCGCACATGGGCCATCCCCTGCTCGGCGACAGCAAGTACGGCGTCGAGAGAATGACCCGCCGCCACGGCGAGCGCCGCCAGCTCCTGTGGAGCTATAAGCTGACGTTCGCCTTCAACGGCGACGCGGGCGTGCTCAATTATCTGCGCGGCCGCGCCTTCACCGTCTCCGTCCCGTTCGCCGGAAGGTATTTCCCGAACGAAACGCGTAACCGGGCCTGACGCGGCGGTCAAATACCGTAATTATATACCGCAACAAAATATGATCATACAGGAGGTATGGCATGAGAGGCACATACAGACGGTTCCGAGGCATCCTGTTTGTCTGTCTTATTCTGGCGCTGGCTTTTTCCCTCGCCCCGGCGGCGCTGGCAGTCGATGCGCTCATCGACGTCACCGACGGGATCGAGGACGTCGCCGCCGCCCCGGTCACGGACGGGGCCGTTTACGGCGGCGTATGCGGCGACAGCGTCGTCTGGTCGCTGGACACGGGCACCGGCGTATTCACGGTCTCCGGCACGGGGCCAATGGCCGACGTCTATACCGACGACTGGATTCCCGAAATGCCCTGGAGTCCATATCAGTCCGCGATCACCGAGGTGATCGTCGGCGACGGCGTGACGAGTGTCGGGCGCTTCGCGTTCTGCCGGTGCGAGAATGGCGGGGCTGACCGTGATCGGGGAATCGGCGTTCGAGGACTGCGTCAGTCTCGCGTCTTGCCCGCTGCCGGACAGCCTTGTCGAAATCGGACACGGCGCGTTCTGCAGCTGCGCGACGCTGGCGGACGCGGTGATCCCGGCGGGCGTCACAGCCATCGGCGGCTACGCGTTCTTCGGCTGCGAGAGCCTGACGGACATCGCAATCCCCGCCGGCGTCGCGGAGATCGGCGAGTGGGCCTTCGCGTCGTGCACCGGCCTCACGGACATCGCGATTCCGTATGGCGTTGTCACGATCGGCGAGGCGGCGTTTGCCGACTGCGACGGTCTTGTACGCGTCACGATACCGGACAGCGTGACGTCGATCGGCGACAGGGCGTTTTTCAACTGCCGGGCGCTGCGGAGCGTGACGGTTCCCGGCGGCGTGACCGAAATCCGTGAGGGCACGTTCGCCTGGTGCGAATCGCTCAAGAGCGTGACGCTGCCGCACGGGCTGACGGCCATCGGCGAGCTGGCGTTTCTCTTCTGCACGGGACTCACGGACGTGACGATCCCGGACGGCGTCGCCGCCATCGGCGAATCCGCGTTCGACTCGTGCGCGGCTCTGCGGAGCGTGACGCTTCCGGCCAGCGTGACAACCATCGACGCCTGGGCGTTTTCCGACTGCGGGAGCCTGCGGGACATCTACTACACCGGTACGCCGCAGGACTGGGCCGCGATTTCGATCGGCGAGCAAAACGAGCCTCTGGCGGCGGCCGCCGTCCACTTCGGCGGCAGTCCGTTCGAGGACGTTCCGGCCACCGCGTCGTATTACAAATACGTCCTGTGGGCGTATTCAAATGGCATCGTGAAGGGCACGAGCGCGACGACGTTCTCCCCGAAGGCGCCCTGCACACGCGGACAGTTCGCGCTGATGCTCTACCGTCTCGCCGGAAAGCCGGACGTCGGCGATTTGGAGAACCCCTTCACGGACGTGAAAAGCTCGTCGTCGTTCTACCGGGCCATCCTCTGGGCGTATTCAAACGGCATCATCAAGGGCACGTCGGCCACGACGTTCCATCCGAGCCGCTCCGTCACGCGGGCGCAGATCGTGCTGATGCTCTACCGCATGGCGGGCACGCCCGACGTGAGCGGCGCGGAAAACCCGTTCGCGGACGTGACGGAGACCGATTCGTGCTACCGCGCCGTCCTCTGGGCCGTCCGTGTGGGCGTCACAAACGGCACGAGCGCGACGACCTTCTCCCCGAACATGGCCTGCCCGCGATACCAGCTCGTGACATTCCTGTACCGGTTCAACGGGATTATGGATTTTATATAATACCATTTATGCAACACCGTTCGCGCCGGTTATCCCGGGAAGCGTTTTCCCTGCAAATATCCATCGCGGCCCCCGGTTTACCCGGGAGCCGCGATGGTATATTGTCGTATCGGCCGTATCACCAGCGGCCGCCTCGGCCGCCGAAGCCGCCCATCATGCCGCCCATCATGCCCATCTGGCTCGGGATATAGTCGATCTGCTGGCCGTTCACGATGATCGTGCCGCCGGTGTACGTCGCCGTGCCGTCGCAGTCGAAGGTGGAGCCTCCGGTGACGTCGATCGTGCCGCCGGTGACGATGATGTCGCCGTTGCAGTCGATGCCGTCCGTGTCGCCGCTCGCCATCACGACGGTGACATAGCCGCCGTTTATCTCGATCGTCGGGCGATAGGCGCTGGATTTGTACGCGCCGTTGATGCCGTCGTCCGTCGCGGCAACGCTGACCGTGCCGCCGTTAATCTGGACATAGCTTGCCTCGATGCCCTCCGAGGCGGTGACCGAGAGACTGCCGCCGTCGATCTGCACGACGGTCGTCGCGTGGACGCCGTCGTCCCCGGCCCTGATCGTGATGTCGCCGCCGCCGATGTAGATATAGCCCGTCGTGTCGTCGTCATCGTCCTCGGCGTGCATCGCGTCGGTGCCGGCGGTCAGAACGAGGACACCGTCCGCGACGCGGATGGAGTCGTGCGCCTCGAAGCATTTCGACGCCGCCGTGACCGTGTACGTGCCGCCGGTGATCTTGAGGTCGTCCCTGCACACGACGCCGTTGTCGGTGGAGGTGATCGTGAGCGCC
>CAJOFW010000053.1:0-13943 GCA_905234005.1 uncultured Oscillospiraceae bacterium | reverse complement strand
TCGGAGCGGGAGAAGATCACGCCGTCGGTGTTCGTGTCGCCGTCCGCGGTGAATTTGCCGGTCACGGAGAGGGCGCTGTCCGCGCTCACGGTGATGAACACCTTGTCGGCGGATTTTACGTAGATGCAGGGGAAGTCGGTGTTTGTGACGGTCACGCCGTCCAGTACGAGCTGAACCTTGTCGTCGTCGCCGGCCTCGACGATCACGGTGACGTCGGAGGCAGCGCCGGTCAGCACGTACACGCCGGCCTCGGTGATGGTGATGTCCTCGCCGTCGGCGACGGTATATTCGACCGCGCCCTTGAGATCGGCTGTCTGTTCGCAGTCCCGGTCGGTGAACATGCTCTCCGTGTCCAGCGCGCCCGAGGCGGCGGAGGCGGCCGCGCCGCAGCCGGCGATGAGGCTGAGGCAGAGGCCGAGGGAGACGGCGATTTTCATAAGATTGCGGTGTTTCATGGGGTGAACCCGTCCTTTCGCTGTTGATGGCTGTATTGTACCCGGCGAAAATGAAAACACGATGAAAGCAAAGAAAAAATTTTCGGCTTGTTTTTCATCCGGTTTTCATTTACGATGGGTACAGTACAATTATTGTAACTGTTCAGACGCCCCGCCGTCTCGCTTCATTTTTGCCGGAAACCTCGCTTTTCGGCAAAAAGACCACCGGGCGAGCCTGGGCGAACCCCTCGCGCCGATCAAATCCGGCATAGCCGGGTGCGATAAGCGCGAGTAACCCGGTTCGGAACCGGCGGTTCCGAACAGATCGCGAGAAAGCGAAAGGAGCCATCCATGAGAATTCTGCTGGCCGAGGATGAGAAGGCGCTCAACCGGGTGATCACACGGCGGCTGGGCTGGGAGGGGTATTCGGTGGACGCCTGCTTTGACGGACAGGAGGCGCTCGATTACCTCGCGGCGGTTCGGTACGACGCGGCGATCCTCGACGTCATGATGCCCCGCGTGGACGGCTTCGAGGTGCTGACGCAGCTCCGCGAACGGGGCGACGACACGCCGGTGCTGTTTCTGACGGCGCGGGATTCGCTGGCCGACAAGGTCGAGGGACTTGACCTCGGCGCGGACGACTATCTCGTCAAGCCGTTTGAGTTTGAGGAGCTGATGGCCCGGCTGCGGGCGCTGACACGCCGCCGGGACGCTTTGAAATCGAACACCTGCGTCTGCGGCGACCTCACGGTCGACATTGCCCGCCACCGCGTCACACGCGGCGACACGGAGCTGATGCTGACCGCGAAGGAATTTGCCCTGCTCGAATATCTCATACGAAACAAGGGTCTCGTGCTCAGCCGTGAGCAGATCGAGACGAATCTCTGGAGCGGCGACTATATCGTCGGCTCCAACGTGGTCGACGTGTACATCCGCATGCTGCGCAAGAAGGTGGACGCGGATTTTGAGCCGAAGCTCATCCACACCGTCCGGGGCTACGGCTATGTATTGAGGGAAGAGAGCGAATGAAGCTGCAGACAAAGCTGACGGCGCTGTTTTCGGCGCTGCTGCTGCTCGTGGCGGGGGCGCTGCTGCTGGCGCTGCACGCAATCGCCGGACGGGCGGCGGCAACCACGGCGGAGGCCACGCTCGAGGACGCCGTCACAAGCTACGCGGGCGAAATCGAATACGAATCCGGCATGCTCCGCGATTTCCGCGTCCGGCATTACGACGACGGGGCGTATCTTCTCACCTTCAGCGCCGACGGCGGCGAGCTGCTGACCGGGACGGACATCTTTGACATCGAGGACATCATGCCCGATCTGCTCGAAAACCACGAGCCGGGTCAGGTTTTCCGCGCCCTCACGGAGGAGGCCGGCGTCTACTGCTATTATGTGTGGAAGCCTGCGTCGGCGGACGGCCGCGGGCGCATGGCGCGGGCGGCGTCGTACGAGCCGGAAGGCGGCGTGTGGGTCGTCGGCGTGCTGCCCGAGGACAGCATGGAGAACGTCATGGACTCGGTGGAAAAGCTGACGTTCATCGGCCTGCCCGTCATCGTCCTGCTCGCGGCGGTGGGCGGCTGGGCGATCGCGGGCCGGTCGCTGCGCCCGCTCCGGAAAATCACCGAGTCGGCGAGAGAGATATCCGACGGGCACGACCTGTCCCGCCGCATCGACTTGGGCCATGGCCGGGACGAGGCGCATGAGCTTGCGGCGACGTTCGACGACATGATGGGCAGGCTCGAGCGCTCGTTCGAGGCCGAGCGCCAGTTCACCTCCGACGCGTCGCACGAGCTGCGCACGCGACAAGGACGCGGAAATCCACCGGATTTTGTCCGTAGTCTACCGGGCTTTGGAGGAAAAAGGCTATAATCCGATTAACCAGATTGTCGGCTACATTCTCTCCGAGGACCCGACCTACATCACCAACCACAGCAACGCCCGGACGATGATTCGCAAAATCGACCGGGACGAGCTGGAGCTCGGCGGTCTTACGGAGGACGTATGCGAGGAACAGCGTGCCGTCGCCGTGCGGGACATCGAGATATCGTGTCAGGCGGAGCCGGACGTGTACGTGACCGGCGACGCCGCCCTTCTCATCAGCCTCGTGCAGAACCTCGTGACGAACGCCGTGAAGTACGGCAGGGACGGCGGGCACGTCTGGGTGCGGGTGTACCGGGACGGGCCGAACGCCTGCGTCTCAGTCCGGGACGACGGCGTCGGCATCGCCCCGGACGACCTCGACCGCATTTGGAACCGCTTCTACCAGGCCGACCGCGTCCGGGGCGACGACACGCCCGGCGTCGGTCTCGGTCTGAGCCTCGCGCAGCAGATCGCCCGCCTCCACGGAGGCCGCATCACCGCCGCGAGCCGGTTGGGGTTTGGGAGCGAATTTATCTTCACCATGCCGTGCAGATGACGCGTCCATCATAAATCCGTTCCACAGAAAACCGTCCCCCAAAACCGCTTCCCGCGGCTCCGCATTCCCAAAACGCAGCGGCAGACGCAGGGAATACTTTGTGTATTCCCGAGGCTTTTTGTGAAATATGCCGGAAAAGATGCAAGCAAGACGTGCGCCTCCTATTTGTGCGGTGTTGCCCTAAGGGATTATATAGCCGTTTCTCCCCGCAAATATCAAACCAAATATCGGATGGCATTCCGGTCACGCTTTTTCTGTAACCGTTCAGCACCAGCCGGGTGCTGAACAGGGTTGCTCGCGCTTATCGCACCCGGTTTTGCCGGGTTTGGTCGGCGTGAGAGGCTCGACCAGGGTATTTTTGAAGCAAAGCATCTGCGGGCGCAGGCTCCGCGGAGCGGCGGGGTATCTGAACAGTTACCTTTTTCTTTCAGGAAAAAGCATCAGAGGTTGTACGCGGCGGCGAACGCGCCCCGGTTGCACTTCTGGAGGTTGCCGATCTCGGCGCAGTCGCCGATCATGAACGTGTCCGGCGTGACGCCGTACATCGTCATGGCCTCCTCCTGCAGCGGGTTCATGCCGCCGAGCGCGACGACGGAGTCGCATTCGACGCGGTGCGTCGCGCCGTCGGCCGTCGTGTATTCGACGCAGCCGTCGCCGATCGCGGTCGCGGCGGCGTGCTCGATGTAGTCGATGTCCGAAAGCGTCTGGAAATACTCGTCGATCGTCTCGCGGTAGTGGATGGGCGTCGCGTCCGGCGCGAGGGTGTCGCCCCGGGTCAGGATCGTGACCGCGTGGCCGTTCTCGGCGAGGTACAGCCCGGCCTCGGTGCCGGACTCCGAGCCGCCGATCACGACGCAGCGGTGACCGAGCTTGTCCTCGTTGCCGAACACCGTCAGGATGTTCCACGCCCTCTCGACGCCGGGGATCGGCGGGGCCTTCGGCAGTGCGCCGAGGGCGAGGATCACGGCCTCGTAGCCGCCGGCCTCGAGCAGGGACTTATCCGCACGGGTGTTCATGACGACGTTTACGCCGCTCTTTTCGATCTGGGCGACGAGCCACCTGCGGTACCGGGCCAGCGCCCACTTGAAGCTCGGCGCGTCCATGACCTTGAGCTGGCCGCCGAGACGATCCGTCGCCTCATACAGCGTCACGTCGTGGCCGCGTTCGCGGCAGTAGAGCGCCGCTCGCATACCGGCCGGGCCGCCGCCGACGACCGCTACCTTCTTCTTCCTTCCGACAGGCTTTGTCAGCTTCTCGAGCCGGTGCTCGATGCCCATGCGCGGGTTCACGGAGCAGAAGCTGAGCCAGCCGCCCTCGAGGCTGGGAACGTGGCACTTGTTGCAGCGGATGCACGGGAATACATCCTCGTTCCGGCCCTCCTTGAGCTTGTCGTAGAGGTCGAAATCGCAGAAGAACATCCTCGCGCCGCCGATGAGATCGGCCTTGCCGGAGGCGAGGATCTCCTCCATGTCGTCGAAATCGAGCATACCGCCGAGCACCTCGCAGAGGATGCCCGTGCCGCTGGCCTTGACCGCGGCGCAGTCGGCGAGGGCGGCGTACTCGTGCTCCTTCGAGTTGTACGACGTGGGATGGTTGAGGTTTGCCGTGTCCGCCCGGAACTGGAAGATGTCGACAAGCCCCTCGCAGAGCTTCGCGAGCTTGATCGTCTCCTCGATCGTGTTGCCGTCCCGTTCGCTGCCCGTAATCTGCACCTCGATCGGGAAATCGCGGCCGCACAGCGCCTTGATCCGGGCGCACAGCTCCATAAGGAACCGGGCGCGGTTTTCGATCGGGCCGCCGTACTCGTCGGTGCGGTGGTTCGTCTTCGCGGACAGGAAGCGTGCAAACAGCGTCGCCCGGTAGGCGAAATGCAGCGTGACCATGTCAAAGCCGAGCTTCTTGTACTTGAGCGCCCGGCCCGCGAGATAGTCGATGATCTCGGCGATCTGCGCATGGGTGAGGGCCTTGCCCTCCCGGTTGCCGCGCATGAGATCGTTCATGCCGTAGTTGTCGTAGACCTTCTCGCCGAAACGGGGCGGCGGGCCGGACGGGGCCGGCACGGGCGGCGCGGCGTTCACGTCGTACACCGGGTCGGGCGCGGCGAACATCATCAGCGCGAGCGATACACGGGAGCCGTAGTAGTGCACCTGATCGGCGAGCTGGCAGATGTAGTTTTCGACGCTGGGGTCCGAGTCCAGCGTGAACATCGGAAAGCGTTTTCCGTCCTCGTTGACGGATTCGCGCTGGGCCATATTCGTCCAGTCGGCGAACGTCACGACGGCGGCGCCGTTTTTCGCCATCTCCACGACGTGGTTGATGACCGGCTCTGCGGGGAACGTCTCCGGCCCCTGCAGGAAGTGCGGCAGGGAGTTGGAGGATATCAGCCGGTTCTTGAGCACAAAGCCGCCGACCCGGACGGGCGACAGCACATGGGCGTATTTCATTTCCATGCAAATTACCTCGTTTTACTTCATTCAAATATGTATAAACGGCTTGGCGCTGATTTACAAATATTGTATTATTGTTCCGCGAAAACGGCGCAGCCTTGTGCCGCCGCGCCGTCTGATAATATCCTCCGGGGAAATCCGTACCGGTTTACCCTCGCCGCCCGCGGCGGTTCAGGTGTTCGCCTTCATCGCGAGGTACGCGTTGATAAACCCGTCGATATCGCCGTCCATGACGGCCTGGATGTTGCCGTTTTCGTAGCCTGTGCGGGTGTCCTTCGCGAGCGTGTACGGCATGAAGACGTAGTTTCGGATCTGGCTGCCCCACTCGATTTTCATCTGCACGCCCTTGATGTCCTCGATCTTCTCGAGGTGTTCGCGCTCCTTGATTTCAGCAAGCTTGGCGCGGAGCATCTGGCGGCAGTTTTCGAGGTTCTGGAAGTGGCTGCGCTCGACCTGGCTCGACACGACGATGCCGGTCGGGATGTGCGTCAGACGCACGGCGGAGCTTGTCTTGTTGACCTTCTGGCCGCCCGCGCCGGAGGAGCGGTAGACGTCCATTTTGATGTCGTCGTCCCGCAGCTCGATCTCCTCCGCGTCGCCGATCTCGGGCATGACCTCGACGGCGGCGAAGCTCGTCTGCCGGCGGGCCGACGCGTCGAACGGGCTGATGCGGACGAGACGGTGAACGCCGTGCTCACTCTTGAGGTAGCCATAGGCGTTCTCGCCCTCGATTTTGATGGTGGCGGATTTGATGCCGGCCTGGTCGCCGTCCTGCCAGTCCATGAGCGTGTATTTGAAGCCGTGGCGATCCGTCCACATCGTGTACATGCGATAGAGCATCTGCGCCCAGTCCTGCGCCTCGGTGCCGCCGGCGCCGGCGTGGAAGGTGAGGATCGCGTTGTTCGCGTCGTATTCGCCGTTTAGAAGCGTCGAGAGGCGGAGCTGCTCGAGGTCGGACTCAAACTTCGCGTAGCTGTCCTTCAGCTCGGGCAGCATGGACTCGTCGTTTTCCTCGAGGGCCATCTCGCAGATGACCGTCATGTCGTCCCAGGCGGTCTCGAGCTTTCGGAAGCTCTCGCATTTGTTTTCGAGGGAGCGGAGGCGGCGCTGGGCCTTCTGGCTGCGCTCGAGGTCGTTCCAGTAGCCCTCCTCCGTGCTCTCGGCCTGCAGCTTTTCGATCTCGGCCGCCGCGTCCTCAAGGCGCATCGCCCCGCGAAGATCCTCGAGGTCGGGGCGGCGGTTTGCGAGCTTTGTTTTGTATTCTTCGAATTCAAGCATAGGTGATTTGTTCCTTCCGTGGGAGCCGGTTATGATCAGTCGTCGAACTCAAACCGGCACGAGCAGCGGAAGCAGAGCGAACGGTTCGAGCGCTGGATGGTGCCGCAGAGCGGGCAGATGACCTCCAGCGGCGGGCGGACGCCGAAATGGGCCACGCGGGCGTGCACGTCGACGTCGGCGGCGGCGCCGGGCAGCGGGCGGCCCTGCGGCAGCTCGGAGGGGGCGTTCGCGAACTCCGGCGCGGAGCACTCCTCCTCCAGCCTCTCGCGCAGCACGGCAAGGCGGGCGGCCTTCTGCTTCGTGGCGGCAAGATAGGCCGGGTTCACGCGGCCGGTATCGTTTTGCAGCTCGACCATCCAGTCGTAGAATACGGCGAGGTTGCCGACGTTGTGCAGGCGGCGGTTCTTGAGGACCTCGTGGCCGTCGAGCAGCTTGTCGAGGTACTCGCTCACGCGGATCATCGCGTCGAGGTAGTTGATGAGCGGGATCGCGATATCGGACAGCGCGAGGCCGCCGGGATGGGAGATCGCCCAGGTGTAGTAGAAGAGCGGCGAGGGCGCGGTCTGGTTTTCGCGTGTCTCGATGCTGCGGTAGATGCGGGTCATCGCGTTGTACTTGCAGCTTGTGATGAGCGTGAGATCGAGCGCTATACGCATGAGGAACTCGTCCTCGTCGCCGCCGCTCTCGCGGCACAGGTGCAGCGCGTCGTCGGTGCTCGCGATGAGGGCGATCGGGTTGCCGTCGAACATCGTGCTCTGCCAGGTGTGGGCGACGCCGCGTCCGTGCAGCGCCTCATACAGCGTGGGGTCCAGCTCGAGGGCGCGGCCGTATTCCTTTTCGGCGTCGGCGTAACGGCCGGCGGCGAGGTCGCGGTCGGCGATGGTGATGATGTTTTCCAAAGAGGGCGTCATGGCGGGTGTACCTCCCTGATCATAGGATCGTATCTGATTTTAATTATGTTATGAACCTATTCTATCCTGAATCCGGCGGGAAATCAAGGCTAATCGTCCGAAATCCGGAAGATTATCCCCCGGAACGGCGTTTCCCATTGCGTTTTTGCCGCGGTTATATTACAATGTGCCTGACAGTATTACAAGAAACGAGGCCGTTAAGCCATGAAAATCAAAATCACCGCAGACAGCACCTGCGACCTCAGCGCCGCGCTCACCGGGCAGTACGGTATTGATATCATCCCCCTCTCCGTCACCTGCGACGGCAAAACCTATCTGGACGGCGTGGACATCACGCCCGAGCGGATGCTCGAGATCACGGAGTCCACCGGCGGCAGCGCCTCCACGGCGGCTGTCAACGTCCAGCAGTACACGGACGCCTTCTCCGCCCTCCTGAAGGACTATGACGCGATCGTCCATTTCACGATCAGCAGCGAGATGTCCGCCTGCTATCAGAACGCCTGCATCGCGGCCGAGGAGCTTGGCAGCGTCCATGTCGTGGACAGCCGCAACCTCTCCACGGGCATCGGACACCTCGTTCTCGACGCCTGCATCCTCGCCGGGCAGGGCATGGCGGCGGCGGATATCAAGCGCGAGCTGGACGAACGAAAGCAAAAGCTTGACGTGAGCTTCGTCCTCTCCACGCTCGAATACCTGCGCCGGGGCGGTCGCTGCACCGCCGTCGCCGCCCTGGGGGCGAACCTTTTGCGCCTGCGGCCGTGCATCGTCGTGCGTGACGGCCGCATGAGCGTCGGAAAGAAATATCGCGGCGACATCCGGTCGTGCCTCGTATCCTATGTAAAGGATATGCTCGCCGAGCCGGAGACCGTCGATCCGCGCCGCATATTCATTACCGATTCCGGCTTCGACGAGGAAACCCGGTCGCTCGTGGAAAAGACCGTCCGTTCCTGCGTGCCGTTCGAGGAGGTCATCCATACCCGCGCCGGATGCACCGTCTCCGGCCACTGCGGGCCGGGCTGCCTGGGTATCCTGTTTTATCGAAAATAACACGTTCATCCGCATCCGCGTGCGGAAAGCGCTATGAGAGAGATGAAATCATTTTCCTTTCTGTCTCATCCGACGAATAACCTGAATCGCAAATAACCCGCTTTCACCCCTTCGCCCCGGTTATTGCCCGATTTTTTTCAGTTTTCCCCCGATTTTTTGAAATAAACGCTTGCAATTGAAATGAAAATGCGCTATACTACATACGGTCAAACAAGAATTCCAATTGCAAATAACCATTGGGGGGTGAATTTATGTCGAGACCAAAGGGAAGCAAAAACAAGAAGACTCTTCTCTCCGAGGCCCTGCTGGACGATAAAATCGCCGAGCAGAAGGTCGTAATCCGTAAGCTGGATCAGGAGCTCAACAAGCTCCTCACCGCGCAGGAGAACCTCAAGGAGCAGCTCAAAACCAAGAAAAAAGAGCTTCGCACCGCCACGAGGACGCTCACCGTGCTGGAGGAGAAAAAGGAGCAGGCCGACGCCGTTGCCGTCGCCGCCGTCCAGAAGAAGGAGATCGAAAAGGTCGTTTCCACGCTCGTCGGCAGCGGCAAGTCCGCCGAGGAGATTCTGGCATATCTCAACAAGCAGTAATCATCTTGCTTCTGAAAACGCAAACGCCGGAGGTCAGGGCTTTCCCCGACCTCCGGCGTTTGCGTTTTCGTTTTATTTCGCCGTGCAGCGCTGCTTGATTCAAAATGCAGCGCTGCACCATTGAACGCCAACCATCCATACAGACGTTTCTTCGCCGTATAAGACTATATAAAAGACTATATAAACGCAACTTGACGTTAATCTACATTCAATTTAGATTCATTTCGCGTTCGCAGCATCCGCGTCGCGTTTACGATGGCGATGACGGCGACGCCCACGTCGGCAAACACGGCCTCCCACATATTCGCAAGGCCCAACGCGCCGAGCAGCAGAAACAGCCCCTTGACCGCGAGGGAAAACACGATATTCTCCCGGACGATCCGCATACACCGCTTCGATATGTCCATGGCGGTGAGCAGCCGCGCCGGGTCGTCGTCCATCAGCACGATGTCGGCCGCCTCGATCGCGGCGTCGGAGCCAAGCGCTCCCATCGCGACGCCGACGTCCGCCCGGGCCAGAACCGGCGCGTCGTTGACGCCGTCGCCGACGTAAACGAGCGTTTTGCCCGCCTGCTTCGTCTCGGCCATGTGCCGCTCGAGCCGTTCGACCTTGTCTCCGGGCAGAAGCTGGGTGTATACGTGGTCAAGTCCAAGCGCCGAGGCGACGGCGGTGCCGGCCTCGATCGTGTCGCCGGTCAGCATGACCGTCGTGACGCCGCGCTCTCTGAGCGTACGGATCACATCGGCGGAAGAGTCCTTGAGCGTGTCGGCGACGACGCAGCGGCCCATATACCTGCCGTCCCGGGCGACGTAGACCACCGCCCCGGTCACGGCGGCGCGGCCGCCGGGCAGGCGGATGCCGTGACGCTCCATCTGGCGTTCGTTCCCGGCGCAGACGGGCACGCCGTCGATGACCGCCTCCACGCCGAAGCCCGGTTCCTCGTGTACGTCCGTCACACGGCCCGGGTCCGCGTCGCCCGTGTACGCGCCGCACAGGGCCTTCGCGATCGGGTGCGTGGAGTGCGTCTCGGCGAGGGCGGCGAGCATCAGAAGCGTGTCCTCGCTCACGCCGGCGGCCGGCTCCAGGGCCGTGACCGTGAAGGCGCCGCGTGTCAGTGTGCCGGTTTTGTCGAATACGACCGCGCCGGCCTTGTTCAGAAGCTCGAAGAAGCCGCCGCCCTTGATGAGCACGCCCTGCCTCGACGCGCCGCCGATCGCGCCGAAAAACGCGAGCGGCACCGAGATCACAAGCGCGCACGGACACGAGATGACGAGGAAGATGAGCGCGCGCCGCGCCCACTCCGCAAAGTCTCCGAGAAACAGCGGCGGGATGACCGCGAGCGCCACCGCGCCGATCACGACGGCCGGGGTGTAGTACCGGGCGAATTTCGTGATGAAGCTCTCCGCCTTCGCCTTGCGCTCCCTCGCGGACGACCATGTGCGCAAAATCATCGCGCAGGGCATGGATCATATTAGCGAATAGACAATCGCCGCCGGGCGCGAAGCCCGAAAACACGGAAGACCGGAAGCGGATACAGGGAGCGAATACAGGAAGCGGATACAGGGAGCGAATACAGTTTTTTGAGAGTTATTATTTATAATGGTATATTGAAACGCAACAAGGAGGATTTGAGCCATGAAGAAGACCTACAAGCTTGTCGACCTCGACGATCTCCTCGCCGCGCAGAAGATTCGCGCTGTCGGGGCGGATGTCCATGAGCGCGGAGATCGACCGCCTTGAGCGCTCCACCGCGACGCTCTCAAACAGCTCCCCCACCTGGAAGAACAGCATGACCCCGGCGGCCTCGGCGTATTCGCCCAGTATCAGCGCCCCGATCGTCGCAAGGCTCATCAGGAAGTTCTCGTCGAACACCTGACCGTGTACGATGTTGACGCCCGCCTTGCGCAGCACGGGCCAGCCCGCGATCAGGTACGGCACGGCAAACAGCGGCAGCCGCCACAGCCCCTCCACCGGCACAAGCGCCGCCAAAACGAGCAGCGCCGCCGCGAGCGCGATGCGGTGCAGGAGCTTCTTCTGCTTTCCGGTCAGCTCCGCGTATATGTCACGCAGACGCTTCACAGCACGACCTCGCAGTCCGGCTCCACACGCCGGATGCAGCGCACGACATCCCGCATGATGTCGTCAAACCGGGCGTCGTCCGCGTCGATCGTCAGCTTCTGCGTCATGAAGCTCACGGTCGCGTCGTTCACGCCGTCCAGCTTCGATATGGCGTCCTGCATCTTCCGCGCACAGTTCGCGCAGTCGAGATCGACAAGCTTATAGGTCTTCTTCATGGCTCAAATCCTCCCTGTTTTGTTTTAATATACCATTATAAATAATAACTATAAATAATAACTCTCAAAAAGCTGTATTCGCTCCCTGTATTCGCTTCCGGGCTTTACGCGTTTTCGGGGCTTCGCGTCCGGCGGCGATTGTCTATTCGCTTATATGATCCATGCCCTGCGCGATGATTTTGCGCACATGGTCGTCCGCGAGGGAGTAGAAGACGGTCTTCCCCTCCCGGCGGGGCCGGACGAGGCGGCTGCCCTTGAGAACGCGGAGCTGGTGGCTCACGGCGGACTGCGTCAGGCCGAGAAGCTGCGCGATATCGCACACGCAAAGCTCCGCCTCGAACAGCGCGTACAGGATGCGTATCCGCGTCGAATCGCCGAATACCTTGAACAGCTCCGCGAGATCGTACAGCGTCTCGTCGTCCGGCATATCGCGCAGCACCCGCGCCACCGTCTGCTCGTGGACACAGAGAAAGCCGCACAGATCGAGTTCGTCCGTCTCCGGTGACCGCATGATGTCCGCCCCCCTTCCGTATCGCCTCCGGCCGCGTCATTATAACGCATACCGCCGCGATCGTATTCGCAAAAAGAATAACATATGAACGATTAATCATATGTTAGCACGTTTGTTTTCATATGTCAAGAGACGCGTTGCATAACGCGTCTCTTTTTTTGCTTTGATACCGTTCTCTTATTAAAAACTTCGTTCCGTTACCGGGCACAATGCCTTGGGAACGCTGCCTTTTCGATCGAATACAAAGTTCTTTTTGATACTTTTTCTTTGGGGAAAAAGTATGAGGTTGTCCGATCACCCGCACAGCTCGGCGATCACATCGGCGAAGATCGCGGCGGACAGGTACAGCTCCTCGACCGGGTAGCGCTCGTTCGGGCTGTGCATCCGCACGTCCTCCTCCGACGTGCATATGCCGAAGGCGACGCCGCCGGGGATGTTGTGGACGTATGTGCCGCCGCCCATCGCGTAGCAGCGGCCCTCCCGGCCGGAATACGTCTCGTAGCTCTTCAGAAGCGTTTGGATGAAATCCCCCTCCGCCGGGGTGTAGTGCGGCGGGATCATCATGCCCGCCGGCTCGTATCCAAGGGCGGCGAGACGACCGTCCGCGACGTCCTTGCAGTTTGCCGTATCCGCGCACAGAGGCGTGCGGCAGTCGCACAAGCCCTCCAGCCCCCCGTCGGTGAAGTCGATCATCGTGAACGAGCACGTGAGCGGCCCCGTGATTTCGTCCGCCTGGGCGACGCCGAGCGCCCGCCCGAGCCAGTCGCCGTGCGGCAGCAGTCGGTCAAGCTTCGCAGTCGGCCAGCGGCAGCTCGGCCAAAACGTGGATGAGCGCCGTGTTGCCGTTGCAGCCAAGCTCCGGCATCGCGGCGTGACAGCCCCGCCCCGTCACGATGAGCCTTGCGCCGCCGGGGATCTCCTCCACGCGGCATTCCGCGCCAATCTCCGCGCAGAGCGGCGCCGCCCCGGCCATCAGGTGCAGGGGGAGCATACCGGCCACGTCCGCGTACGCCTCCGCCGGTACGACGTTTGTCCGTGTACCGCCGTGAAGCGATGTCACACGCGGCGTCGCGTCCGTCGCCGCCCACGATTTGCGAAAGCGCAGGCGATACATGCCCTTCTCCGCGTTGCAGACGGGGAACTCCGCGTCCGGCGAGAACGTATTCGGCGCGGGCTTCTCATATTTATAATAATACGCGATGTCCGACGAGCCGCTCTCCTCGTCCGTGCCGAGAATCAGGCGGCAGCCGGAGCGCACGGGCAGGCCCAGCTCTTTCACGCAGCGCATCGCGTACAGCGCCGCGATCGCCCCGCCCTTGTCGTCCGCCACGCCCCGGCCGTAGATGTAGCCGTCGTCCCGGATGACCGGCTCGAACGGGTCGGAATCCCACCCGCCGCCGGAGGCGTCCACAACGTCGAGATGAGCGAGGATATCGAGTGCGCGCCCGTCCGCGTCGCCGAGGTCGGCGGTCATGACGCGGTCGCCGTGGTTCTGTACGGCAAAGCCGTAACCGGCGCACAGCTCCATCGCCGCCGCCAGCGCCCGGGCCGGGCCTTCGCCGTATGGCGCTCCCTCCGACGCCTCGCCCTTTACGCTCGGGATGCGGCAGAGCGTCTTCAGGTCCTCGATCAGTTCGGTTCGATGGGCGTTCACCCAGTCGGTGATCATCTGCTTTCGATCCATGGATCATACCTCCCCATTGAGCCATGTCTGTGATGGTGGATTCCATTGTATCACAATTGCAAAAAAATGCACCATCTGATATACTGTACGCAGAAAGTTTTTCAGGAGTGCTTATCATGCCCGATATCACCTTTGATCCCTCGCTGTGCGTCCGCTGCGGGCGCTGCGTCAAAACCTGCGCCATGGGCCACCTGCGCATGACGGACGACGGCCCCGCCGCCGTCGGTCGCGGCGCGTGCATGGGCTGCCTGCAATGCGTCGCGGTCTGTCCTCGCAGGGCCGTCCGCGTCGACGGCAGGCCCGCCATCCTGCCCGCGCCGGAGAGTGAG
>CAJOFW010000052.1 GCA_905234005.1 uncultured Oscillospiraceae bacterium | reverse complement strand
GGTGGAGACCTGTACGACGGAGAAGGCGTTCACGGGAGAGCTGCCCGCCGGTCTCGGCGAGCGCGAGGCGCTGTATTTCAGCGTCGAGGGCAAGGGCGGTACATTTGACTTTGTATCCTTTGATCTCGCGTGAGGTCTGTATATCAAACTATGCGCTGCCTCTCGCCGAGGGCGCGAACGTCGCGCTGTTCGGCCTCGCCGCCTACGCGCCGTATCCCTACGCCGCGGGCGATCTTCGCGGCGGAAACGACGACGCGGTGGAGCTGATGGACGCCCTTATCGACGCAGGCGTGAACGTCAACGAGACCGTGAGCGGCTTCTACCTGAACGGCATCCTCAACAAGCACATCGAGATGGAGGAGGTTCCCACCGTCGCCTACGACAATATCTACGTCGCCTCCCCCGGCGACATGGCGGATTACCAGATCGTGGAGATCACCCCCGACCGCTTCACCGAGTTCGGCGCTCCGGCGGACTGGCGTGACAGCATCCCGGCCGACACGACCGGCATCTGCGTGTTCGCGCGCGGCGCCGGCGAGGGCAACACCTACAACCCCGCCGCCGCCCTGAACGCCGCCGGCGAGGCCACCGGCAGGGATCCCCTCGCCCTGAGCGAGGATGAGCTGGCCGTCATCGACGCCGCCCGTGAGACCTGCGCACGCGTCATCGTGCTCATCAACTCCGGCAACAACATGGTGCTCAAGGACATCGCGGCCGGCGGCGAGCACGAGGTGGACGGCATCGCCTACATCGGCGTCATCAACGACTACCAGTGCATCGGCATCGCCCGCGTCCTGACCGGCGCGATCAACGCTACGGGCGCTCTGGCCGACACGTTCGTCGCGGACAACGCGTCCCTGCCCGCCATGATGAACTTCGGCGGCGGCTACTTCGCCGACTACGAGATCGTCGGCGTCAACGGCACCGATCCCCGCTTCCCCGGCGAGACCATCGCGAACATCGAGACCGGCTCCTTCGGCGGCTCCGCCACCTACAACGGCGGCATGTACGTCGTCGAGGCCGAGGGCATCTACGTCGGCTACAAATACTACGAGACCCGCTACTACGACGCCGTCATGAATCCCGCCACCGGCGCAGGCTCCGCCGCCGGCGCTACGCAGGACAGCGCCTGGGATTACGGCAGGGAGGTTCTGTACACCTTCGGCCACGGCCTGAGCTATCTCGATTACACGCAGACGCTCAAGAGCGTGGACGTGGACAAGACGCCCGAGGGCAACGTTACCGCCGTGGTGGAGATTCGGAACAACTCCGATCAGGACGGCTATTTCCTGGCCCAGCTCTATTTCCAGGCGCCGTATACCGACTATGACCGCGAAAACCTCGTGGAGAAGTCCGCCGTGAACTTCCTCAGCTCCGCCAAGACGAACGTTCCCGCCGGCGGCACCGCGGAGGTCACGATCACCGTGCCCGCGAAGTATCTCGCAAGCTACGACTACAGGGCGGCGAAGACCTACATCCTCGACGAGGGCGATTACCTCTTCACGGCCGCACCCGGCGCGCACGCCGCCGTCAACAACTTCATCGCCGCACAGGGCGGTGAGGGCGACGGCACCACCGCCGCCGGCGAGGTCGTCACATGGACGCTTGACGCCTTCGACGCCGAGACGTTCTCTGTGGAGAACGGCACGGTCGTCACGAACGTCGCGGACGACGCCGACCTGAACTACTGGACCGGCGGCGACACCGTCACCTACCTCTCCCGTCAGGACTGGGCCGGCACCTATCCCGTCAACTACAACGAGGTCGCGATAAACATCGCCGACAGCCCCACCGACAAGATCGCGGAGCTTCGCGGCCAGTCCTACACCATCCAGACCGACAACCCCGCCGTCGAAGGCACGGACAAGGGCCTGCGGTTCGATACGGTGAACATCCAGTACGAGCAGCTCGAGGACGTGAACGACCCCTTCTGGGATGAGCTTGTATCGCAGATCACGATCGACGAGGCCATTGGCGCCGTCATCCACGGCGGCAGCCAGTCCGACGTTCTGACGAACGTGGATAACCCCATCGTCAACCAGAACGAGGGCGTCTCCGGCTTCACCGGCACCTATACCGACGAGGCGACGGGTACGACCTACCACTTCAACATTCACTCCCAGACCCTGATGGGCACCTCCTTCAACCCCGAGCTTGCGTACGAGTGGGGCCTTGTGGAGGGCAACACCGGCCTCTGGCTGCAGCGCTATGACCTCTGGGGCACCGGCCTCACCCTGCGCCGCACGCCGTACAACGGCCGCAACTACGAGTACATCTCCGAGGATCCGATGCTCACGAACCGCATCGGCTACGGCATCCTGCAGGGCTGCGCCGACAAGGGCATCATGAACGGCCCAAAGCACCTCGGCTTCAACGACCAGGAGCACAACCGCAGCGGCATCTCCGCCTATGTGAACGAGCAGAAGCTGCGTGAGACCGATCTGCGCGGCTTCCAGGGCGGTCTCGAGGACGCCGACGGCATGGCCGTCATGATCGCGCTCAACCGCATCGGCGCTACCACGGCGGCGGCGCACCGCGCTCTCATCACCGACATCCTGCGCGGCGAGTGGGGCTACACCGGCCTCATCTCCGCAGACGTGAGCGCGCCAGGCGGCGTCTTATGAGCGGCCTGCTGCTGCTCTGCGCCGGATACATGATCGGCGTGCATCGCCGGGCGATCTGGGCCGGCTTCACGGGCAGAGAGCTGCCGGAGGCGCCGCGGGGTCACATCTGCCACAGGAAATGACCGCCGCACCCCAACCCGCACCGGGATATCTGACAGCCCGGTGATCGCACGGTAATACACAGCAAGACACAGCAAGACAGGCCAGACACGGCAAAAGCGGCAAGACACGGGCGCACAGGCTGTACACACGGCGCATGTGCGCCCGACGGCGCTTCAAACGACGCAGGGCACACCGAAAGGAGCGCGGACGATGGCGGACAGCCGGACGAACACATTATTCCGTAAGAAGGCCATGGACAGGATAACCTCCCCGGACCAGCTCACGGACTATCTGCGCGTGACGAATCCGGGGATCTGGGCGGTACTCGCGGCGGTCGTTCTGCTTCTGTGCGGCCTGATCGCGTGGTCGGCGGTCGGAACGCTGGAGACGACCGCCGACGCCCGGGCCGTTGTACGGGATCACGCCGCCGAGATCATTCCGACTGGCTCGGGCGCGGACGGGGTGACGGCCGGTATGCCGCTTCGCATCGCGTCGCGGGAATACGTCATATCCTCGGTGGACGCCGACGAATACGGCCGCGTGACCGCCGCCGCCGAGGTTCCGCTGCCGGACGGTACATACGACGCGCAGATCATCGTGGAGCAGATCCACCCCATCGCGTTTTTGCTGGAGAGCAGGTGACGTCATGCCCGGCAAAAGGATCAATCCCACGCGTACAAGAGGCGTCGCCAGGGTGCCTGTGATCATGCAGCTCGAGGCGCTGGAATGCGGCGCGGCGGCTCTCGCCATGGTCATGGCCTACTACGGCAAATGGGTGCCGCTCGAGCAGGTGCGTTCCGACTGCGGCGTATCCCGGGACGGCTCCAAGGCGAAAAACATCTACCGGGCGGCCGAGAGCTACGGCTTCGATGTCAAAGCCTACCGCAAAACGCCCGAATCGCTGCGTGACAGCGGCCAGTTTCCCTGCATCATCCACTGGAATATGAACCACTTCGTGGTACTGAACGGCTTCCGGGGCAGACACGCCTTTATAAACGACCCCGCCCGCGGCAGGGTACGGGTGACGTGGGAGGAGTTTGATGCTTCCTTCACCGGCATCGTGATTGTACCGGTTCCGTCGGCGGCGTTCAGCCCCGGCGGCAGACCGAAGAGCACGCTTGCCTTCGCGAGAAAGCGGCTGATCGGCGCGGGCGCGGCGGCGGCCTTTGTGATGATCACGACGGCCATCTCCTATCTGTTCGGCATCGCAAATTCCGTGACCTCACGCATATTCATGGATCGGCTGCTGACCGGCCTGAACCGGGAATGGCTGTATCCGTTCATCAGCGTGCTGCTGCTGCTCGCCGCCGTCCAGCTCGTGGTTGCGTGGGCGCAGACGATCTATTCTCTGCGCATCAACGGGAAAATGGCGGCCATCGGCAGCGCGGGGTATATGTGGAAGGTGCTGCGGCTGCCGAAGGAATTCTTCACCCAGCGTATGGCCGGCGACATCCAGCAGCGGCTGGGCCTGAACGCCTCCATCGCCGGGACGCTTGTCAATACCTTCGCGCCGGTGCTGCTGAACAGCGTGATGATGGTGTTTTACCTCGTGCTGATGCTCCGGCAGAGTCCCGGTATGACGCTCATCGGCGTCGGCGCGCTGGTGCTGAATATCCTCGTATCGCGGCTGATCTCCGAAAAACGCATCGACGTTGCCCGCGTCCAGCTGCGGGACGCCGGCAAGCTTGAGTCGACTACCGTCGCCGGGATCGCGATGATCGAGACGATCAAGGCCAGCGGCGCGGAGGACGGCTTCTTCCGAAAGTGGGCCGGGTATCAGGCGTCCGTCAACACGCAGAACGTCATGCTCGCGAAAACGAACCGGTACTGGGGCATGATTCCCGCCTTTTTCGCCGAGCTTGCCAATTACGCCGTCCTCATACAGGGCGTATGGCTGACGATGGAGCAGCGGTTCACACTCGGCGCGGTGCTGATGTTTCAGGGCTTTCTCGGCGCGTTCATGACCCCCGCCATGACGCTGATCAGCGCCGGTCAGGTCATTCAGGAGATGCGCACCCAGATGGAGCGCGTGGAGGACGTGATGGAATACCCCGACGACCCGGCTGTCGCCGAAAACGCGGACGCGGCGGACGGGGAGCTTGCGAAGCTCCGGGGCAATGTCGAGCTGAGGGACGTCACCTTCGGCTACTCAAAGCTCGAGGAGCCGCTCATTCGGGACTTCTCCCTTACGATGAAGACCGGCGACCGGGTCGCCATCGTCGGCGCGTCGGGCTGCGGCAAGAGCACCGTCACGGGGCTTATCTCCGGGCTTTACCGGCCGTGGAGCGGCGAGATCCTGTTCGACGGCAAACCCCGCGGCGCGTATCCGCGGGACGTCATCACCGGCTCGCTGGCCGTGGTGGATCAGGAGATCACCCTGTTCGGGGACACCGTGGCGAACAACATCAAAATGTGGGACGACTCGATTCAGGATTTCGAGATGATTCTGGCCGCCCGGGACGCGCAGATCCACGACGACATCATGCATCTGCCGGGCGGCTATCGGCACAGGCTGGCAAGCGGCGGCCGCAACCTCAGCGGCGGCCAGCGGCAGCGGCTCGAGATCGCCCGCGTACTTGCGCAGGATCCGACGATCATCATTCTGGACGAGGCCACCAGCGCTCTGGACGCGAAAACCGAATACGACGTGGTGCGGTCGATTCGGGATCGCGGCATCACCTGCATCGTCATCGCCCACCGCCTGTCCACCGTACGCGACTGCGACGAGATCATCGTGCTCGACCACGGCGAGATCGCGGAACGCGGCACACATGACGAGCTGATGAAGCAAAACGGCGTGTACGCCGCGCTCGTGGCGAACGAATGAAGCCTCTTTCTGTTATTAAGGACACACCGGGGATGAAGCGATGAGTTGGTTTGCAAATCAGATAGAGGAACGACGCAAGGCCGACCGGCAGGCGCTGGAGGACGCCTTCGAGCGCGTCGCGGGCGTCGTACTCGGACAGCGAACGGCGGAGCGGCTCGGCGATGAACGCATCGTCACAAGGCACGCGGTCGACGAGATACTCAAATACTGCCATCTGAAGCCCGTGGATGTGCCGGACAGCGTCGGAACCCCCGGGGAGCAGATGGATTACATCCTGCGCCACCACGGGCTTATGCGGCGTGACGTGGAGCTGAAGGAGAAATGGTACGCCGACGCCTGCGGCCCGCTCCTCGGATTTCTGAGGGACGGCGGAACGCCTGTCGCGCTGCTGCCCGGCGCATTGCGCGGCTACCGCTACACCGACCCGAAGACAGGACAACACGTCCGGCTGAACGCGAAAACCGCCCGGCTTCTCGAAACGGACGCGATCTGCTTCTATCGGCCGCTTCCCATGCGAAAGCTCGGCATCCCTGACCTGCTGCTGTACATGAAGCGCTGCGTCAGCGTCGGCGATATCGCGGTGATCGTACTGTCGACGCTTATGATCTCCCTCACGGGTCTTCTGATACCGCAGATCACGGCAGCGCTGACCGGGCCGGTGCTCGAGAGCGGCCGGACAAACGCCCTCGCCGGCGCCGCGATCTGCATCCTCTGCGTATCGCTGACCTCCAGACTCCTCACCTCGGTCAACGGGCTTCTGACGCAGCGCCTGTCGCTCAAGACGTCCCTCGGCGTGGAGTCCGCCATGATGATGCGGCTGATTTCTCTGCCGGCGCGTTTTTTCCGTACATACAGCCCCGGCGAGCTGAAAAGCCGTTCCATGGCGGTGAATTCGCTCTGCCAGCTCATGCAGAGCATGGTGCTGTCCACGGGTCTCACAAGCCTCGGGTCGCTGCTGTACATCACGCAGATATTCCGCTTTGCGCCGTCACTCGTCATCCCCTCCCTGCTCATCATCGCCGTGACGACGGCGTTCTCCGTCGTGACCACGATGGCGCAGGTCGGCATCACCCGGCGGCGCATGGAGCAGGCCGCCAGGGAGTCCGGCATGAGCTACGCCATGATCACCGGTTTGCAGAAGATCAAGCTCGCCGGCGCGGAGAAGCGTATCTTCGCCCGCTGGCTGAACGTGTACGCGCAGGGGGCGGAGCTGCAATACAACCCGCCCACGTTCCTGAAGCTCAGCGGCGTAATCTCCACCGGCATCGGCCTCGTTTCCACGATCATCCTCTACTGCCTCGCTGTGCGAACCGGCGTCGCTCCGTCCTCGTACTTCGCGTTCTCGGCGGCCTACGGGTCGCTGATGGGGGCGTTCACCGCCCTGACCGGCATTGCCCGCTCCGCCGCGCAGATACGGCCCATCCTCGAGATGGCGGAGCCGTTTCTCGAGACGGTCCCGGAGACCTCGGAGCGGCGGGAGGTCGTCACGGGCATATCCGGCGAGGTGGAGCTTGATCACGTCTCCTTCCGCTACAGCCCGGACGCGCCCTATATTCTGCGTGACCTTTCGCTCAGGATCCGGCCCGGCGAATACGTCGCCGTCGTGGGCCGGACTGGCTGCGGGAAATCCACGCTCATGCGGCTGCTGCTCGGCTTTGAGACGCCGGAGACCGGCGCAATCTACTACGACGGACGGGATATCGGCTCGCTCGACCCGGGCTCCCTGCGCCGGCACATCGGCGCCGTGACGCAGGACGGCGGGCTGTTTCAGGGCGATATCTACTCGAACATCGTAATCACCGCGCCGGAGCTGACGGTGGACGACGCCTGGGCCGCCGCCGAGACCGCCGGCATCGCGGACGACATCCGCGCCATGCCCATGGGCATGTACACGGTGATCTCCGAGGGACAGGGCGGCATATCCGGCGGACAGAAGCAGCGGCTGATGATCGCCCGCGCCGTCGCGCCGAAGCCGAAGCTTCTGCTGTTCGACGAGGCCACCTCCGCCCTCGACAACCGGACGCAGAAGCAGGTATCCGAGGCGCTGGACGGCATGGGCTGCACACGCGTCGTCATCGCCCATCGCCTGAGCACGATCCGGCACTGCGACCGCATCGTCGTGCTCGACGGCGGCGGGATCATCGAGGACGGAACCTATGACGAGCTGATCGAAAAGGGCGGCTTCTTTGCCGAGCTGGTGGAGC
Source organism: uncultured Oscillospiraceae bacterium (assembly GCA_905234005.1). GTDB lineage: Bacteria > Bacillota > Clostridia > Oscillospirales > Oscillospiraceae > CAJOIG01. The sequence goes on along the minus strand of CAJOFW010000052.1, from coordinate 2,648 downwards.
GCCAGCGTGTGGAGACGACGGCGTGACCACGGTGAAAGCGTAACGGGCGGCGTAATTGAAGAAACTGTTAAATTTTGTAACTCAACGGTTTTTTCTTCCAAAGTTGCGTCTTTTCGTGTATAATGCAGGCGAGACCGGCTGCGGTGCTTTCATACATCGACCAATTCCCAGTCGGAATCCAGATAACATAAAGGAGACAGTACCATGAAAAAACTCACCACGGAGCAGCTCGAGGAGGCTCTGAAGAATTTCGGCACCAAGGAGCTTTCTCTCGACGACCTCGACAGCGTCAGCGGCGGCTATTCGTATACCATCAACGAAAACGATGTGAACATCACTTTCACGCAGGAGGAATACGAGACGATGAAGGGCTACCTGACCAATCCGCTCGCGGCAAGCATGATGAAGCAGTACGGCCTGACCGCCGATCAGTTGTCCACGAACATGACGCTTCCTCTCGAGCAGGGCCAAACCGTCGTGAACCTGCTGAACCTCTTTTTCTGATCCCCTCCCCCTTTTTTTCCCGGAAAACCGCGTAAACCGAAAAAGCGCCCGGTACACGGAGAGCATCCGCGCACCGGGCGCACCTGTATTTTGCGGCGGGGTGAAGACACGCAGACCGCCCGACTATCGCGGCCTGCTGCTTAGAATCAGCGCCGCCGGCGGGGGTGACGGGCGGACGGCGATCGGCTGAAGCTTCAGAATTCTGCGCCCGTAGGCGCCGGTTCCCACCCGGCCCTTCGCGTCCATCGTGACCCAGCCGCCGTGCTCGCCGCCGATATGGCCGCCGTTGGCGTCATCGGCATTGCCGCCGCTTTCGTCCTCCAGCTCGAACGCCATGAATTGCAGATCGGCCATGCAGCAGATCATGACGACCCGGCCGGCGGACAGCGGGCCGTTATCCTCATCCCGCCGAAGCTCCAGAGGAGCGGTAAAGCGGAGCGTTTTTCCCTCGTAGTGCTCGGGATGGTCGAACGCGTCAAGCCACAGGGGCAGATAGCGCTCCTCGGTGACGGCGATCTCCCCGTCGTCCAGCGAAAAGGGCAAAAACAGGTCGAACGCCTTCTCATGGTAGCCCATCGGATCCCGCCGGAGATAGGACGCGCGCTGATTCATCAGGCGAAAGTCCTGGCTGTACGGCGCGAGCAGCTCCTTCGACGGACAGTCCCGGAATATGACCTGCTGCGACGCGGCGATCATCCGGCTCAGCATCTGCCTGAAGTTGACATAATACAGCTTCAGCGTCGCCCAGTCGATCCATGTGACCGCGTATGTCACCCGCATACAATCGGGAAACCGTTCGGGCAGACCGTCCGTCATCGCGTTCATCTCGACGTAGACGCGATCCGGCCGGTAGGATTCGATGCATCGCAGGCAGAACGCGCCGATATCCTCCGCGCCGTCGTGGTACACGACCGCCGCGTTTTTCGCGGCCAGAGCGTCCTCGTCGTATGTCTCCTCGCCCTGCTCGAAGCAGAGGATCAGCGTTTTGCCGTACTTGTAAAAATAGTCGTTCTGTATGCAGTCCTGGATATAGGACGTCTTGCCGGCGTCCAGAAACCCGTATACCAGCCGCGTGTCAATGCCCGTCTCGTTCATAACCGCCTGTCACCGCTTTCTGTAAGGTTGGTTGTCTCCAATTAAATGCTTCGTTTCGTTACCGGGCGCAAAGCCTTGGAAACGCTGTCTTTTCGAAGCGAATACAAAGTTCTTTTTGATACTTTTTCTTTCAAGAAAAAGTATCAGTCGTCGTACACGCAGACGAGGCGGCCGCTGATCTCGCCGCGGCGGAGCTTTTCGATGCCCTCGCCGATCTCCTCGAACTTGCAGGTGTGGATCTCGGGATCGAGCTGACCGCTGGCCAGAAGCTCGATGCATTCCTGCAGATCCTTCGTCGTGCTGCCCTGCGAGCCCATGAAGGTCAGCTCCTTGAAGATCATCGAGTAGGTGTAGATCGTGGAGGAGTCCGTCGCCATGCCGACGAGGACGACCTTGCCGTACTGCTTGACCGTGTTCAGCGCGTCAGCCGTGGTCTTGCCCGCGCCGGCGAAGTCGATGATGACGTCCAGATTCTTGTCGGCGAAGTCGGTGATGCTCGGCTTGACCTCCTTCGCGCCGAGGCTGTACGCCAGCTCCTGCGCGGACGGCTTTCTCGTGGCGACGTAGACCTCGCAGCCCTTTACGACCGCCGTGCGCACGGCGAACTGACCGAGACCGCCGACGCCGATGATGCCGACCTTCATGCCGGCCTTCGCGCCGCCGACCGTGCAGACGGCGTGGTAGGAGGTCGCGCCCGCGTCGGTGGCAGCGGCGGCCTTCCACGGCTCGAGACCCGCCGGAACCTTGACGAGCTGCTCGACCGGGGCCGTCGTCATCGTGCCGTAGCCGCCGTCTCTCGTGTAGCCGGGCGTCGTGCCGTCCTTCGCGTACATCGGGCAGACCGCCACGACGTCGCCGACCTCAAAGCCCTCGACGCCCTCGCCGATCTCGACGATCCGGCCGCAGACCTCGTGACCCATGATGACCGGTACGTTGAAGCTGCCCATCCAGGACTCGATGTCCAGCGCGGAGACGTCGGAGTGGCACAGACCGCCGGCCAGCGTCTTCAGGACGACATAGCCCGGCTTCGCCTTCGGATCCGGCTTCTC
>CAJOFW010000051.1 GCA_905234005.1 uncultured Oscillospiraceae bacterium | reverse complement strand
CCGCACCTTGATGCACAAACGCCCTGCCATTGTGATCGGCCTTGCCGCGCTGATTCTGCTCTTCTGCCTTGCGTTCGCCGCGTCGGCCATTGCTGCCGGGGAGGCGGACGCGGACGGCGACATCGACGTCGTTTCCGACGCGGCGTCCGATGCCGTGTCCGACGCCGCTGCCGACACCGTATCCGATACCATATCCGACGCGGAGGCCGTCTCGCTTCTCAGCGCGTGGCGGGAGAGGATTCCGGAGCGGTACTGGTTTTTTGACCGAGCGCTCATTGCCGGCGGCTGGACGGAGCCGCCCGCCATGGTCACCGTCACCCTCGCCGGCGACGAGGCCGACGGTACGATTACCCTCACCCCGGCGGATACCGCGTTCCCCGTCGGCTCGACCGTCACGGCTTCCGCCGATCCGGCCGAGGGCCGCTCCTTCTTCTGCTGGACGGTCGGCGGGTATCTTGCCGACGGCGGCGAGATCGTGAGCTACGCGATGGACTACCGCTTCACGGTTACCGACGCGGTGACGCTGTACGCGAACTTCCGCGATCACGGCTCCGTCCTCGTCCGCTACCACGCAAACGGCGGCACGGCGCTCCAAACCTCCGACAGCACCCTCGAGGCCATCGAGGCGGCCGGCCGGGAGACGACGGAAAACGAGATCTACTGGGACGATTTCTCCCTCGCCTACTTCCTCTACCCGAACACGCCCGGCGATATGGGCTATTTCGCCCGCGAGGGCTATACCCTCGTCGGCTACAGCACCGAGCCGGACGGCTCCGGCTCGTTCTACAACCTCGGCGGCAAGGCGTTCGAGGACACCGATCACGTCATCGAGCTGTGGTGCGTCTGGCGCGAGCAGTCGCCGAAGGAGGACTTCACGTTCGTCTACAACAACACCTACGGCGGCTGGTACGTCACCGACTACACCGGCCCGGGCGGCATGGTATGCATCCCCGACACGGTCGACGGCAGCCCCGTCGTCGGCGTCGGGACGGGGGCGTTCTCCGGAAACGACACGATCAACAGCATCGTGTTCCCCTCCTGTATGAAGCGCATCGAGGACTACTCGTGCAGCGGCTGCGAAAACCTCTATTATCTCGTGCTGTTCGACTCTCTCGATTACCTGTCCGACGCGTCGTTCGACGGCGACACGGCGCTGTACCGCGTGTTCTTCAGCGCGGCGACGAACCCTGTCTACACGAACTGGTTCAACAACCACGCGAAAAAGATCGAGCTGATGCGGTATTACATGGACTCCGAGCGCCCGGTCATGATCGTGATCGGCGGCTCCTCGACCGCGTACTCGGTCGACGCCCGGCAGCTTGAGAGCCTGCTCGACCGGGACTATCTCGTACTGAACTGTGCCTCGAACGGGGCGAACCTCTTCAATATGGTCAGCGACTGGGCCATGTGGTTCATGGACGAGGGCGATTTTCTGCTGCAGGTCATCGAATACAGCTACTGGCAGACCGGCGGCGTGCAGTGCACCTGGGAGACGTTCCGCTCGTTCGAGAGCTGCTACAACGTGTTCTCGTGGACGCGGGCGGGCAAGTATTCAAAGCTCTTCGACTGCTTCAACACCTACCTCGCCCAGCGCAGGACGCAGACCGAGCGCAGCTATGAGGACTACGTGTCCTCCCTCGCCGGGACGGTCGGCTACTACGACGACCGGGGCACCCTGACCGTCACCGTCCGCGCCAACGGCTCGGACAGCTTCTGGTCGGGCCGCCGCATTTACTTCTACGGCTACGGCGGCGAGGGGTATCAGGACTGGCTGTACGACTTCATGATCTACTACGCGAACGTCCAATACTGGAAGCTCGACCGCCTCGGCGTCGATTACGCGATGGCTTTCCCGCCGCTCAACCGCAACTCCCTCTACGACTACCAGACCGACGCGGCCATGGAGGCGTGGGAGGCGTATATGGAGGAAAACCTCAACATCGCGATCATCAGCGACCTGCAGGAGAACATCGCGGAGCCTGCGATCATGTTTGACGACGACTACCACCTGTCCACCGCCGCGAGGACGGACTATACCGCCCGTCTCGCCCGCGACCTGAACGCCTATTTCGCGTCCGTTGACGCGCAGAACGACACGGACGACGTGTCCGTCACCGACGGCGAGTCCGTCATCGACGTGCAGACCGCCGCTGTCAACCCGTAAATTACCATCACCGGCCCCGCAGGGCCGGACGGAGGGGAACGCCTTGAAAAAAACGATTCTCATCATCCTGTGCTGCCTCGCCGCGCTGACGCTGTGCGGCTGCGCCGCGTCGGAGCCTGCCTCCGACTGTACCTTTGCCGTCGTGAACGACAGCGACAGAGGCACCGTCGTCACGGACGCGGAGGGCGCGGTCTTCCCCGCCGGGACGGAGCTTACCGTACACGCCGTTCCGGCGGAGGACAGCTCGTTTCTGTGCTGGTCCGTCGGCGGCCTGTACGCGGACGGCGGCGCGTCCGTCAGCTATCAGAAGGACTACACGTTCACCATCGAGGAGGACACGACGCTGTACGCGAACTTCCGCGGGCACGACAGCGTATATATCCTCTACCACGCCAACGGCGGCACGTCGCCGAAAAACGTCGAGGTGACGGGCGACCCGGCGAAGGACTACTTCTACACCGACGAGTTCTCGCTGGCGTATTACCTGTATCCGAACGCGCTGCCCGACATGGGCTATTTTGAGCGCGACGGCTACAACCTCATCGGCTACAACACCGAGGCGGACAACTCCGGCCGCTTCTACGCCGCCGGGGCGAAGATATTCGAGGACACCGATCAGGTCATCGAGCTGTACTGCGTCTGGAGCCGCGAGACGGACGCGGATTATCTCGAGTTTACCTGGAACGCCGCCTACGACGGGCTCACCGTCACCGGCTACACGGGCCGCGGCCCGACCGTCAGCATCCCGGCGGAGCACGACGGCAAGCCCGTCGTCGCCGTCGCGTCCGGGGCGCTGGCCGGGAACAAACGCATCGAAAACATCGTCTTCCCCTCCAGCATCCGCGTGATCGAGGACGGCTCGTGCAGCGACTGCGAGAACCTCTCCGTGCTCATCCTGTTCGACTCGCTCGATTACATCTCCGACGCGGCGTTCGAAAACGACGAGAATCTCTACACGGTCTACATCGGCGCCGCGACCGCCCCCGTGTACTGCAATTACTTCAACAACCACTCGAAGAAGATCGAGATCATGAACTACTGGAAGGACTCGGAGCGCCCGCTCATGATCATGCTCGGCGGCTCCTCGCTGAGCTACGCCGTCCACGCCCAGCTTCTCGAGGAATCGCTCGACGAGGACTACGTCGTCCTCAACTGCGGCATGAACGGCGCCGTCCTGTTCACGATGGCCAGCGAGTGGGCCATGCGGTTCATGGACGAGGGCGACTTTTTGCTGCAGGACATCGAATACAGCTACTGGCAGCTCGGCGGCGTCACCGTCACCGCGTATGAGCTGTTCCGCTCGTTCGAGAGCTGCTACAACGTATTCTCGTGGATCCGCCTCGGCAAATTCTACGACTTCTTCGACTATTTCAACGAATACCTGACCGTCCGCAAATCGCTGACGCCCGTGACGTATGAAGATTATGTAAACTCCATCGCCCCCAACGGCTTCTACGACGAGCAGGGCACGCTGCAGGTGTCCGTCCGGGCGAACGGCTCGGACGCCTTCTGGAAGAACCGCCGCATCTACCTCTACGGCTACACCGATATGTACGACGACCGCTCGGGCTTCCTGTACGACCACATGATCTTCTGGTCGAACCTCCAGTATGAGAAGCTCGACGACCTCGGCGTCCGCTACGCGATGACGTTCGCGCCGCTCAACCGCAACGCGCTCTATTCGACGCAGACAGAGGCGGGCATCGAGGCGTTTGAGAGCTACCTGATCGAGAATCTGAACACCCCGGTCATCAGCCATGTGCGCGACGCGATCCTGCCCCCCGCGATCTTCTTTGACGACGACTACCACCTCTCCGCCGAAGCGCGGACAGACTACACGCTCCGCCTCGCCGACGATCTGAACGCGTTTTTCGCCTCCGACGGCGCGGACGAATCGTGACGAACCGGGGGTATCGACATCTATGAGCGAGCTTGTCAAAACCTTTCTTCTCGCCGCCGTGTCCGGGCTGCTGTTCGGGCTCGGCTGCCTCGTCCGCCCGCTGCGGCGTGTCGGGAGCGTCCTGTGTCTTTTGTGGCTCGGGGCGGCGCTGCCGGTCATGTTCTTTCTCGGGCTGTCGAATGAATATGTGCTGCTGTTTTACATCCTCTCCGCCGTCCTCGGCCTGCTGTTTCTGTACGGAGGAAAGCCGTAAATGACGTTCAACTCCCTGCCGTTTCTGATCTTCTTCCCCATCGTGGCCGCGCTGCATTTTCTGCTGCCGCGCCGCTGGCGGTGGATCATGCTCCTTGCCGCGAGCTATTACTTCTACATGAGCTGGAACCCCTCGCTCGTGTTTCTCATCGCGTTCACGACCGCCGTGTCCTACGCCGCGGCGCTCATCATGGCGCGGACGGAGAGCAAAAAATCGAAGAAGCTCTGCCTCATCGTGACGCTGATCGCGTGCCTCGGGGTGCTGTTCTTCTATAAGTATTTCAACTTCCTGTCCTCGTCGCTTACGTGGCTTCTCAGGCTCGTCCGCATCCCGGCGAACGACCACCTGCTTGACCTCATCCTGCCCGTCGGCATATCGTTCTACACGTTCCAGACGCTGTCGTATGTCATCGACGTGTATCGGGGCACGATCGAGCCGGAGCGCCATTTCGGGTATTACGCGCTGTACGTCTCGTTCTTCCCCCAGCTCGTAGCGGGGCCGATCGAGCGGCCGCAGAACCTGCTGCCCCAGCTCCGGGCGGAGCACCGCTTCAACGCGGACGATCTTTCCGCCGGTCTTCGGATCATGCTCGCCGGCTTCTTCAAGAAGGTCGTCGTCGCCGATCAGCTCGCGACGTATGTCGTCGCCCTGTACAACAACCCCTCCTACGCGACCGGCCCGGCGATCCTGCTCGCGACGATGCTGTTCACGTTTCAGGTCTACTGCGATTTCTCGGGCTACACCGACATCGCCATCGGCTGCGCCCGCGTCATGGGCATCCGCCTGATGCAGAACTTCGACCTGCCCTACACCGCCACCAGCGTGCACGACTTCTGGCAGCGCTGGCACATCAGCCTCACGAGCTGGTTCACGGACTACATATTCTACCCGCTCGCGATGAACAAGAAGCTCAGCCGCCGCGCCCGTGCCATCGCGAAGAAGACCGGCAACCGCCGCGTGAACATCCTCCTGCCGCAGTGCACGGCGCTGCTCGTCACGTTCCTGCTGTCCGGCCTGTGGCACGGGGCGGCGTGGACGTTCGTTCTGTGGGGCGCCCTCCACGGCGTGTACCAGATCATCGGACGGCTCACGGAGCCTTCCCGGGAACGGTTCTGGGACGCGCTCGGCGTAAACCGTGAGAGCCGGGCGTACATCCTGTGGCAGCGGTTTTTCGTGTTCTGGCTCGGCGTGTTCGGACTCATCTTCTTCCGGGCAAACTCCGTGGCCGATCTCGGCGTCCTGCTCGGCAGGCTCTTCACCGACTGGCGCTTTGCGGGTACCTTCGACCTGCTCGGACTCGACGCGACGAGCGCCGTCGCCTGCGCCGCCGGCATCCTCGCCATGAGCCTCGTCGACCGCCTTCTCGTGAAGGGCTGGCCCATGCGCCGGCTCGAGGACGGCGGCGGAAGGCTCCTCAAGCTCGAGGTCGGGGGCTTTCTGCTCATGGCCATCGTCGTGTCCTGGCTCATGCTTCTCGCCGGGGACGGCGCGGCGGCCTTCATCTATTTCCAGTTCTGAGAGGGGGAACGCGCCATGAAAAAGACCCTGACCGCGCTCGCCGCCGTGCTCCTCGTGCTCGCGCTGGGCATATCCTGCGTTCTCGCCGCCGTTCTCATCCTGCCCGAGCAGTTCGACGAGCACTACCTCGCCGCCCTCGCGGACAAATACGCCCGCCTGCGCAGTCTCGAGGACGAACGGAAGATCATCGTCATCGGCGGCAGCAGCGTCGCGTTCGGCGTCAATTCCCAGATGATCGAGGAAAACCTCGGCCTGCCCGCCGTCAACATGGGCCTGTACGGGCCGCTCGGCATCACGATCATGATGGATCTGACGCGGGGATACGTCCACGAGGGCGATATCGTCGTGCTCGCGCCGGAGACCGACCACCAGACCATGTCCATGACGTTCAACGGCGAGGCGATGTGGGAGTGCTGCGACAGCGACTTCACGATGCTGTTCAAGATCCGTTACCACAATTGGGGCGAGATGCTCGGCAGCTTCTGGCCGTACGCCCAGAAGAAGCTCTCGGCCTACCGGACGGAGAAGATCGCCCCCGACGGCGTGTACGACCACGACTCGTTCAACGAGTACGGCGACATCGTCTACCCCCGTCTGCAGCCCGTCATGGAGCAATGGTACGACCCGGACGTGCCCATTGACCTCGACCCGTCCATCATCGACGACGACTACCTCGACTACCTGAACGAATACATCGCCTGGTGCGAAAAGCAGGGCGCCTCCGTATACTTCTCGTGGCCGCCGATGGACGCCCTCGGCATCGTGCAGGAGGACGCGGAGAGCGTGATCGCCTACGCGACCTACGTCCGCGAGCACATCGACTGTCCGGTCATATCGAACATCACCGACTATGTCATGGCCCCCGGCTATTTCTACGACACGAACTACCACGTCACCGACCGGGGCGTCATCGAGCACACGGCCCGGCTCATCCAGGATCTCAACAACGTCATCGGCGACGGCAGCCTCGTCCAGATCGAGATACCCATGCCCGCGATCGCCGACAACCCCGGCGTCCGTCGACGCGACTCGTACGGCGATTGAATGAACACGTAATCCGGCTTCAATTCGCGGAGATCGAACAGACTGTTGAAGTCGCAAATCGGATCGTCGGGGTATGTCTCGCGAAACCAATTAAACCACTTGTCGTTGAGTTTATTGTCGCGCGCCGCATACAAACAGATCGACGCGTCAACGTCTTCGCGCTTGTGCATCTGATCAAAGACGAGCATCATCTTGTCGCTCGGACCGTTGGAATCGATCAAAAACACGATGCGGAGTTTTCGTCTGCGATGTCGCCACGTCTGCTGTCGCGCGAGATAATACGTCGCAATCTCATCGTCGGAATAACTCACGCGCGTAAATTGATGCATGAAGGCGCCGCGCACGTCGTCAATCATTTTTTCGTGCCATAAGTGTTTGTTGATCGGGACGGTCAATTCCGTCGGCTTGAGAAATTGCATGAGCCCGAGGACGGCAAGTTCGCGTTCATTGTCCTTGACGTGATCCCGATAAAATTTCATCAGCTCGTCGCAATACTCCCGACCGAGATTGATCAACGCCGGATTCTCGAGCCGAATGCGAAGGAGCGCGTGATATTCGCCGTACCAAAATTGCTCGGGCGCGTCCTTGAGATCGTCGACGGGGATATCGAGCAGGCGACGGGCGATCTTTTTCTTCCGCTTGAAAATTTGAGCCTCGGGCAAAATGTTTTTATAAAATTTCAGATCCGCGCGGATCAGCTCTTCGGCATTGACGGCGTCGGCGTGTTCTTCACTCGAGTCCTCATCGAACAGCGCGGATAATTTTTTGAGCGTATCGTCGAGATCGTCGGTGACGAGTGTCGGACAGTTGAGCTTGACGACGGCATCGGTGGCGCCGGTACAAATCACGCCCGCGCATTGACGAAAGATGCCGCCGAGTTGTTCAAGTCGCAAAAGACGGAAACGGCAACCTGGCCGCTCTTCCTCTGCGGCGCGGCGAATTCGGCGAACGGCGAGACGTTCGTCATACCCAGCAAGGCAGCCGAACGCTACAACGCCAAGGCGAAGAT
>CAJOFW010000050.1 GCA_905234005.1 uncultured Oscillospiraceae bacterium | reverse complement strand
ACGCGGCGGACGTATCCGACACGGCGGCGGTCGACGCGGCGGCTTCGATCCCGTCCGGGGCGGAGCCGGAGACCGAACCGGAGCCGGAGCCGGGGACGCGGCCCCTCACGATCGCCGTCGGCGCGATGACCGGCGCGTTCTCGCCGTTTTACCCCGGCACGGACGGGGACGCGGCGGTGCTGGCCCTGACGCAGCTTCCGCTCCTGCCCGCCGACCGTTCCGGCGCGGTGGTGCTCGGAAGCGGCAGCGGCGAGACGATCCCGTTCCACGGCGCGGACTACCGCTACGACGGCGCGGCGGACGTGACCGTCACCGCGAACGACGACGGCACGGTTTCCTTTGACTTCACGCTGCGCGACGGCCTGTATTTCGCCGACGGCGAGCCGGTGACGGCGGACGACGTGATCTTCACAATGTACGTGCTGTGCGACCCGCTGTACGACGGCCCGTCCGCGTTCGCGCAGCTTCCCATCGTCGGGCTTGACGACTACCGGGCGAACTTCGCGTCGCTGTTTGACCTGCTGCTCGCGGCGGGGCCGGATAACGACGATTTCTCCGCCTGGCCGCGCATGACGCAGGTCGTATTCTGGAACGAGCTGGAGCGGGCCGGCGAGGCGTTCGCGCAGGAGATCATCGACTTCTGCGTTGACCGCGGCTACGCCGCCACCGCGCCGGAGGCCGCCGCCGTCTGGGGCTACGACATCGGCGAGGACGGCGGCGCCGCCGAGCTGTTCGCGGCGCTGGGCGCGGCGTACAACCGGGATTTCGCCGCGATGTCCGCCGCCGAGAGCGCCGGCTCGTCGTTCTTCGAGCTGATGGAGGACTACGACGCCTACACCGTCGGCGCCCGCAGCGGCGAATCGGCCGCGACCGTCGCCGGCATCGCCAAAACCGGCGACCTCTCCGTCCGCGTCACGCTGACCGGGGCGGACGCCGCCGTCCTCGACGCGTTCACGCTGCCGATCGCCCCGCTGCACTGGTACGGCGACGCGGCGCTGTTCGACGTCGAAAACGCCGCCTTCGGCTTTGAGCACCACGCTGGCCCCCTCGCGGGCGAAGAGCCGGGCCGTACCGGCTCGTCGCCTGGGAGGACGGCGCGGCCACCCTCGCGGCGAACGAATACGACTTCACCGACGATACGCCCGAGGCGGTCATCCGTCTTACGTCCGTCGCGGACGACGAGGCGGCCGACGCCCTCACGACCGGCGCGGCCGACGTCGCGGTCATGGCGGCGGACGACGTCCCCGCCGGCGGCACGTTCGCGGCGCTGGCGGTGGAGGATCTCGGCTACGGCTACATCGGCATGAACGCGAACGCGCTCCGCATCGGCGGCGTGAGCGGCAGCACCGAATCCCGCGCCCTGCGCCGGGCGTTCGGCACCGTCCTCGCCGCGTACCGTCAGGCGGCGGTCGAGGCGTACTACGGCGGGCTTGCGAGCGTCATCGAGTACCCGATGAACACCGCGTCCTGGGCCGTGCCCGTCCCCGGCGACGAGGACTACCGGATCGCGTTCTCCGTCGACCGCGACGGCGAGCCGATCTACGCCGACGGCATGACCGACGAGGCCCGGTACGCCGCCGCCGCCGAGGCCGCCCGCGGCTTCCTGTCGCAGGCGGGCTACTCGTTCGACGAAAACGGCGAGCTCTCCTACGCCCCGTGGGGCGCGCCCGAGACCGTGACGGCGGTGTACGTCGGCGGCGGCACGGGCGATCATCCGGCGCGGGCGATCTTCGAGGCGGCGGCGGACGTGTTCGCGTCGCTCGGCGTCGAGATGACCGTCCGGGAGCTTGCGACCGAGGACGAGCTGTGGGAGGCGCTGGCCTCCGGCGAGGCGTCCGTCTGGGCCGCCGCGTGGAAGCCCGCCGCCGACCCGGACGCGTATATGTACGAGCTGTACTACTCCGGCGACTGGGCGAACGACGCGGGCAGCTACAGCGCCCTCTACGGCGTGGACAGCTACGACTTAAACGAGCTGATCCTGTCCGCCCGCAATACCGTCGACCGGACGGAGCGCACGGCGCTGTATCACCGCTGCTTCGCGCTCATCGACGAGTGGGCCGTCGTGGTGCCGCTGTATGAACGCGTCGGCGACGACGTGGCGGCCTTCCGCACCGACCGCGTGGACATGAGCGGCGTCGATACCCTCACGTCGTTCCACGGCTGGCAGGACGAGATACGCAGCATCACGCTGAAATAAAACAGAGCGCGAAAAAGATCGCTGAAACCAACAACCACCAACCAACCAAAAAGGAGACGAAAACCATGAAGTACGTATGCAATGTCTGCGGCTGGGTCTACGACGAGGACGAGCAGGGCACGAAGTGGGAGGATCTTCCCGCCGATTTCGTCTGCGAGCTGTGCGGCGTCGGCAAGGACGATTTCACCCCCGAGGCGTAAGCCCCCCGCACACGACAGAGGCGCCCCGTTCGCGACCGACGCGAACAGGGCGTCTCTGCTGTTTATGCTTATACTGTTCTCAAATGAAAAGCTCTGTTTCGTTACCGGGCGCAAGGCCTTGGAATTGCTGCCTTTTCGAGCGAATACAAAGTTCTTTTTGATACTTTTTCTTTGGGGAAAAAGTATTACAGATTTACGCCCATTATATGCAGAAACCGGGCCTCGCTGTATACATACGACGACAGCGGCCGGTCGAGGGCGTCGAACGAGTGGGCGCAGACGAGAATCTCCGGCGTCACGGCGACGATGACCGGCGTGTGATAATAATCGCCGTCCGCCGCGCCGAGCTGGACGACGTCGCCGGGCATGGCCTCCGCCGCCGTCACAATCCTCGCGTGCGGCCCCGGCCCGCCGCCCGTCCGCGTCAGGTACGCGAAGAGGTATTCCACGCCCGTCCACGACGCCGTGCGGTCGGACGCGGTGCGGTAGTACCACCCGGTCACCGGCGTGAAATCCATGACGCCCGCCCCGGCGTACAGGCACTGGGACGCAAAGCTCGTGCAGTCGCCGCCCAGCGCCGAGAAGTCGTAATACGCCGGGTTGCGCCCCATCGCCCACCGCCGCGCATACGCCACGGCGGCGGCGCGGTCATATACGCGCTCATCCATGCGATCAGCTCCCTTGTGCATCATCCTACGCAGACGGGGGCGGCGCGGTGCGTGCGGGTTTTTGTTGACAAATCGGCTCGCGGCGGTTATAATAAAAGTGCTGTCGGAAAACGGTCAGCCCTTAAGTGTCAGCGAAATGATCCGCCGCTGCTTGCAGGGAGCCGGCGGTCACTTCTTTCTCGCCTGAATAACCAGGCCGATTACGCCTATAATAACCAAACAGAATTGGAATAACTCTGATGTAGTCATATGGGCAGCCCCCCTCTCATAGGATCGGAGGGCAGGAAGCTGCCCTCCGTCAAGAGGGCTGACCGCTTTTTGATCCAACAGCACCGCAGACAGTATAACCCATCTATCGCCAAAACGCAACAAAAACAGCCGCCGACCAGCCGTCGGCGGCGATTTTTCTGCGCGGCGGCGTATTGTCGGAAAACCGCTTTGCCGTTATGGTATCGTCCCTCCGTCCCCTTGCGGGGGCGTTTTTATTATAGTATATCCGTCGTAATCCGTCCATCGCCGCCGCCCGGTTTATCCGCCGGCGGCGATTTTTTTGAGGCGGTAGATCAGGTTCAGCGCCTCGAGCGGGGTCAGCGTGTTCGGGTCGACGCGGTCAAGCTCCGACGCGAGGGCGCTGCCCGCCATGTCGAGCATCGTCACCTGCCCGTCCGCCGGGGACGGAGCCGGGGCCGGGGCGGCGTCGGACGCGGCGGCGCGGCCCGATTCCAGCTCGGCGAGGTAGAGCTTCGCCTTCTTCACGACCGCGTCGGGCACGCCGGCGAGCTTTGCCACCTCGATGCCGTAGCTGTCGTCGGCGCTGCCGGGTACGATCTTGCGCAGGAAGATCAGCGCGCCCGCCTGCTTTTTCGCCGTGATGTTGTAGTTCTTCACGCCGTCGAGCGCGCCCTCGAGCACGGACAGCTCGTGGTAATGCGTCGCGAACATCGTCCGCGCCCCGAGCCGCCGCTTATCGGCGCAGTATTCGAGCATCGCCCGGGCGATCGCCATGCCGTCGAACGTCGAGGTGCCCCGGCCGATCTCGTCGAGGATCAGCAGCGACGCGCCCGTGGCGTGGCGGAGGATGTTCGCCATCTCGGCCATCTCCACCATGAACGTGGACTGCCCGCTGGCGAGGTCGTCGGACGCGCCGATGCGGGTGAACACGCGGTCGACGACGCCGATCACGGCGCTTTTCGCCGGGACGAAGCTGCCCATCTGCGCCATCAGCACGATCAGCGCCGTCTGGCGCATATACGTCGATTTGCCGGCCATGTTCGGGCCGGTGATGATCGCGACGCGGTCGCCGCCGTCGTTCAGAAACGTGTCGTTCGGCACGAACAGCGCGTCGCTCTGCGCGGCCTCCACGACCGGGTGACGGCCCTCCCGGATGTCGATGACGCGGGACATATCGATCTCGGGCATGACGTAGCCGTTCCGGGCGGCGACCTCCGCGAGCGAGCAGACCGCGTCCAGCCCGGCGACCGACGCCGCCGCCGCCTGTATGCGCTCCACCTGCGCCGCGACGCGGTCGCGCAGCTCGCTGAAGATCTTATACTCCAGCTCCCCGATGCGGTCCCGGGCAGACAGCAGCGTGCTCTCCAGCTCCTTCAGCTCCGGCGTGAAGTAGCGCTCGTTTGACACGAGCGTCTGCTTGCGGATGTACTCGGCGGGCAGGGCCACGTCCCCGAGGGAGCGGGGCACGTCGATGTAGTAGCCGAAGACCTTGTTGTACCCGACCTTGAGCTTCTTGATGCCGGTGCGCTCGCGCTCCCTCGCCTCGAGGTCGAGGATCATCTGCGCGCCGTTGTCCCGGACGGAGCGGAGGTAGTCGACCTCCTCGTTTGCGCCCTCGCGGAGGATGCCGCCCTCCCGAACCGAAAACGGCGGCTTGTCGCAGATGATACGCAGGATATCGTCATGGAGGTCGTTGAGCGTGTCCATGCCCGCCGCCTTTTTCAGCAGCGCCGACTGCGCGGGCGCGAGAAGCTCCGTGAGCCGGGGCAGGCAGCCGAAATACATCCCGAGGGCGAGGAGGTCGCGGCCGTTCGCGGTGCCGTAGACGCAGCGGCTCAGAAGGCGCTGCATATCGCCGATCTCGTGCAGCGTCACGAGAAGCTCCGCCCGTGTGACCGGGTCGTCCTTCAGCTCGCCGACGGCGGCGAGACGGCGGCGGATCGCCGTCGGGTTCAAAAGCGGCCTCTCCGCCCACGACCGCAGCAGCCGCCCGCCCATCGGCGTCTTCGTCCGGTCGAGCACCCACAGGAGACTGCCGCGTTTGTCGCCGGTGCGCAGGTTCTGCGTCAGCTCGAGGCTGCGGCGGGTCGTGTAGTCAAGCTCCATATACCGCCCCTCGCCGAAGCGGTCGAGGGTGCGGATGTGGGACAGGTCGCATTTCTGCGTCTCGATGATGTACGACAAAAGCGCCCCCGCCGCCAGCGTCTGTCCGGGCGACGCGTGCTCGCCGAACCGCTCCCACACAAGCGCCTCGCACGCCGCCTCGCCGAACCGGGCCGCGCCGTCGTCCGAGAGACAGTCTATGCGCTTCAGAAACGCCGTCAGCTCCGGGCTTTCCATCGCCCCGGCGGACAGCACCGCCTCACGGGGCGAAAACCTGCCCAGCTCGTTTATGATGTGCGTCGCGGCGTCGTCCGAAAACTCGCTGACGCAGAACTCGCCGGTGGAGACGTCGCAGAACGCCGCCGCGCCGCCGTCCCCGCCGAGCCATACGGCCGCGAGGTAATTCGACCGGTTCTCCACGAGCATGGAGCTCTCCGTCACGGTGCCGGGGGTGACGATGCGGATGACGCCGCGTTCGACGATGCCCGCCGCCGCGGCGGGATCCTCGAGCTGCTCGCAGATGGCGACCTTGTAGCCCTTCTCGATGAGCCGGGCGATGTACGCCTCGCTCGAGTGGTACGGCACGCCGCACATCGGCGTCCGCTCCTCCTCGGGCTTGCCCCGGTCACGCGTCGTGAGCGTGAGATCCAGCTCCCGCGAGACGGTGCGGGCGTCGTCGTCGAACATCTCATAGAAATCGCCCAGCCGGAAAAAGAGCAGGCAGTCCGGACACTGCGCCTTGATTTCGTAATACTGCTTCTTCATGGGCGTAAGCTCAGCCATGCGTTCACTCTCTTTCTGTACGGGTTTTGCGGTTTCGCTTTCGCCGGGGGGTCATTGCCGCGCCGTCTCGCCGAACAGCGCCCAGGTGCTGCTGGCGGTGATTTTCGCGTCGGCGAACGTTCCCACCAGCGACGGGTCGCCGGCGAGGTGGACAAGACGCCCTCCCTTCGTGCGGGCGGAGAGATTGCGCGCCGGGTCGTTCGTCTCGCCGTCGATGAGGACGCGGACGGTTTTGCCCACGTAGGCCGCGTGCTTCTCCGCCGAGATCGCGTTCGCCGTCCCGAGCAGACGGTCGAACCACACCTGCTTCTCCGCCCGTGACACCGGGTCGGGCATCGCCGCCGCCGGGGTGCCGGTACGGGGGGAGTAGATGAACGTGAACATCGCGTCGTACCGCACCTCCTCGACCAGCGAGAGCGTTTCGGCAAAATCCGCCTCCGTCTCGCCGGGGAAGCCGACGATGATATCCGTCGTGAGCACGAGATCGGGCATATACCGCCGGGCGAGGGCGACGGCCTCGAGGTATTTTTTCCGGTCGTAGTGCCGGTTCATGAGCTTCAGGATCCTGTCCGAGCCGGACTGCGCCGGGAGGTGGAGGTGGCGGGCGCATTTTTCGCTCTCGGCCATGGCGCGGAAGAGCTTTTCGGTCGCGTCCTTCGGGTGGCTCGTCATGAACCGGATCACAAAATCGCCGTCGATCGCGTTCACCGCCCGCAGAAGATCGGGAAAATCCACGCCGTCATCGAGGCCCTTGCCGTAGCTGTTCACGTTCTGGCCGAGCAGCGTGATATCCCTGTACCCCGCCGCGGCGAGGGCCGCCGCCTCCGCGAGCACGTCGGCCGGGCGGCGGCTTCGCTCCCGGCCCCGGACGTGGGGCACGATGCAGTAGGTGCAGAAGTTGTCGCAGCCGTTCATGATCGACAGCCACGCCTTCACGCCGCTGTCACGCTGCCGGGGCAGGCCCTCGGCGACGACGCCGTCCGACGGCGACGCGGCGATCAGCCGGCTCCTGTTTCCCCGCCGGCCCCGGCGCTCCATCGTGCGCCACAGAAGCTCCGGGAACTGCCACACCTCGTGCGGCCCGAAGACAAGATCGACCATGCGGAACGATTCGCGTATCCTCTCCTTCACGGTCTCCTGCTGCGTCATGCAGCCGCCGACGGCGACGATGAGGTCGGGATTTTTCGCCCGGTTGTGGACGAGCGCGCCGACGTTGCCGAACACGCGCTTTTCGGCGTGCTCGCGCACGGCGCAGGTGTTGATGGCGATCATATCGGCCCGCGACGCGTCGTCGGTCAGGCTGTAGCCGCAGTCCATGAGCCAGCCGCGCAGAATCTCGGAGTCGGATTCGTTCTGCTGGCAGCCGTATGTCTCCACCATGGCGAAATGGGGCCGCGGCGCGATCGCGGCGCGGATCATATCGCAGTACGCCCGCTGCGCGTCGAGCTGCGCCGCGGTGATTTCCTGTCGTTTGTACATGGGATTCCTCGCAAAGGCGTTTATTTCTCTTTAATATAGCATCATTTTGTGTTATAATCAACCGCGTAACCCAAAAGACGCCGAAGCCACGCCGCTGCCCCGTCGTATTTTACCGTGCCTCAAGGAGTCCGCCGCCATGTCTGTTATCAACATCCTCTCTCCGCTCGTCGCGGATATGATCGCCGCCGGCGAGGTCGTGGAGCGGCCCGGGAGCGTCATCAAGGAGCTTATGGAGAACGCCCTCGACGCCGGGGCGAAGAATATCACCGTGGAGCTGCGCGGCGGCGGGGCCGTCTATATCCGCGTCACCGACGACGGCTGCGGCATGGCCCCGGACGACGCCGGCGCCTGCTTTGCACGCCACGCCACGTCGAAGCTCCGCGACGAACGCGGCCTCGAGGCCATCGAGACGATGGGCTTTCGCGGCGAGGCGCTCGCGGCGATCTCCGCCGTCAGCCGCGTGGAGCTGACGACGCGCCGCCCCGGCGACGACGCCGGCACCCGCGTCGAGGTCGCCGGGGGCGACATCCTCGTCATGCGGCCCGAGGGCTGCCCGCCGGGCACGACGTTCATCGTGCGCGAGCTCTTCTACAACACCCCGGCCCGGCTCAAATTCATGAAATCCGACCGCGCCGAGAGCGCGTACTGCGTGCAGCTCGCGCTGCGTGTCGCCCTCGGCAGGCCGGACGTGTCCGTCCGCTGCATCCGGGACGGGAAGGAGGAATTTTTCACCTCCGGCGACGGCAAACCGGCCTCCGCCGTCTACGCCCTGCTCGGGCGGGATATCGCGCTGTCCATGCTCCCCGCCGCCGGGGAGAACGAGGGCGTCGCCGTGACGGGCTTCGTGTCGTCGCCCGCCGCCGGCCGGGGCAGCCGGGCCATGCAGTTTTTCTTCGTCAACGGCCGCTCCATCCGCTCGCAGACGATGCAGGCGGCGGTCGAGCAGGCGTACAAAAACACCCTTCTCACCGGGCGCTTCCCGGCCTGCGTGCTCTATATCACGCTCAGCCCCGGCGCGGTCGACGTGAACGTCCACCCGACCAAGGCCGAGGTGCGGTTCTCCCACGAAAAGCGCGTGTTCGACGCGGTCTATTACGCCGCGAAAAACGCCCTGCGCGGCGAGGACGGCCCCCTCGAGATGACGCTGTCCCCCGGCACGCAGAAAAAGCTCATGCCCACCCGTCCCGACGCGGCGGACGCGCCGCCGTCCGGGCAATCGTCCGCTTCACCGTCCGCGCCATCGTCCGCGCCATCGTCCGCGCCGCCGTACCGAACCGGGGGCGGCGGGCAGGGCGGGTACGCGCAGCGCCTCTA
>CAJOFW010000049.1:1272-9252 GCA_905234005.1 uncultured Oscillospiraceae bacterium | reverse complement strand
GTCGGTCGGAACGCCCCCGCCCGCGGCGGAAACGCCCTCGTCCGCGATCAGAAAGCCCGCGTCGGCGAGGCGGCCGCGGGCGTTGAGCGCCATGGTTCGAGCCTCATCCGGCGGCGTGCGTGTCAGCACGGACACGATGTTTACAAGCTGCCCGTCGGACGCGCCGCTCACGGTCATATCCCAGACAAGCTTCTCGAGGCCGGACAGGGCGACGATCTGCGGAAAATCCTCCCAGACCGTCCGTGTGGCCGTCAGGATCGGCACGCCGCACACGTCCACGAGCACGACGCCGGGGCGGGGTTTCCATGTCATGGGACGATTGCCTCCTTGCAAAGTGCGTCCGCCATGAGCCGGGTCGAGTCCGGCACATCGCGGCTTGTGAGCCTGTAGACCGCCGCGCTTTCCAGCAGCCGTGAGGCGGCATTGGCGGCGCGGCGGATGGAGTCCTCCGTCTCGCAGCTCTGAAACACCGACGCGAACACATATGGCGCCGCCCGCTGCGCGTCGATGGACTCGAAGGCGTTGAAGCCGTCCCGCCGCAGGACGATCAGACCGCCGAGGGGGGCGGCGTCGGCGCCGTACAGATCCTCCTTGCCGTTCCACGGCGACGGGTGTACGACGGCGGAGCCGTCCGCGCAAAGCTCGATGACCGGACGGTCGCCGCAGATGACGGCGGCGTCGCCGGGGAGAAGCGACAGAAGGTGCCAGAGCTGCGTCGTCTTCCCGACGCCGCTGCCCGCCGTGATCAGATACGCCCGGCCCCGGAGCCGGAACGCGGCGGCGTGGAGGATGAACCGGTCATACGCCATCAGCGCCTCCGAGACGCGGATGGGCAGCATCGAGAACTCGCCGAAGGCGCTGTCCGTATGCCCCATCGCCCGCCAGAGCGCCCAGTCGCCGTCGGTCATGGCGGCGGCGGGCAGGGGGGAGGCGGCGTCCGTCCGGAAGCGGTCAAAATACGCCGCCGTCTCCGCGTACCGCAGGCGGAGCCATAGCGGCACGCCGCCCAGCAGAACCGGACAGCGGAGCGGCCCGGTCGGATTCACCTCCACGGCGTCGTTCACCTCCTGTTTTGTGTCAAAACAAAAACAGGCACGGCTTTGCCGAAAAGCCTGTACCTGTTTTTTGATGTTTTTATCGGTATAATCAACGGCTCCACACCGGCTGGCCGGACCAGCAGTAGGTGATGCGCTGGGGGCATATGGACAGGCAGGAGGAATCCACGGTCGGAATGCCGCCGCTGAGCAGATAAAGCCCGTAGGCGGAGCTGTACGTCGCGTCCCCGTATGTCAGGTAACCGTTATCCACAAGAAGCTGCATTTCCGCAGCGGTAAGTCCCCAGTAGGTTTGTCCTCTCTGCAAAGCCATCGGTCTGAATCCTCCCTGCATACGAATGCGCACATGGGGCTGCGCATGAAGACATCATGGTTATAGAAAAGCTATGGGTATGATACACCATATATTGCGTAAATGCAACAATTTTTTTATGGTCTGCCAACAATATCCATATCAGCGGCCGATCCGGTCGGGGCGGCGCCGGCGTCCTGCCGCGTCTTCTCCACCCAGATCATGAGCGCGGTGAGGTCGGCGGGGGAGACGCCGGATATGCGGGCGGCCTGTCCGAAGCTCACGGGCCGGATGGCGGCAAGCTTCTGCCTTGCCTCGGTGCGGACGCCGGGGACGACGCCGTAGTCGATGTCGTCGGGCAGGCGTCGGCTCTCCATTTTGGAAAATCGCTCGATCTCCTTCATCTGCCGGCGGATATAGCCCTCGTACTTGACGGATATCTCCACCGCCTGCACGACGGCCCGGGGCAGAACCGGCCTGTCCGGATCGCGGTCGGCGAGGGAGGCATAGGTGTTCTCGGGGCGCTTCAGGAGGTCGTAGAGCCGGCATGTGCGCAGGCGCGCAAGCTCCGCGTCCACGGCGGCGTACTTGTCGAGCACGGCCTGATGGCGCTCGGCGCTGACGAGACCGGCCTGCACGCCGATGGCGGACAGCCGCAGGTCGGCGTTGTCCTGCCGGTGGAGCAGACGGTACTCGGAGCGGCTTGTCATCATCCGGTACGGCTCGTTCGTGCCCTTGGTGACGAGATCGTCGATGAGGGTGCCGATGTAGCCGTCGGAGCGGCGCAGGATGAGCGGCTCCTGTCCCCGGACGTACCGGGCGGCGTTGACGCCGGCGACCCAGCCCTGGGCGGCGGCCTCCTCGTAGCCGGAGGAGCCGTTGAACTGCCCCGCCCCGAAGAGACCGTTCAGCTTCTTCGACGCGAGGGCGGCGGTCAGCTCGGTCGGGTCGACGCAGTCGTATTCGATCGCGTAGGCGGGGCGGGTGATCTCAGCGTGCTCAAGACCGGGCAGCGTGCGCACCATCGCGATCTGCACGTCCTCGGGAAGGGAGGAGGAAAAGCCCTGTATGTACAGCTCCTCGGTGTGAAGGCCCATCGGCTCGATGAAGAGCTGGTGGCGCTCCTTATCGGGGAACGTGACGATCTTCGTCTCGATGCTCGGGCAGTAACGCGGGCCGACGCCCTCGATCACGCCGGAATAGAGCGGGCTGCGGTCGAGGTTTTCGCGGATGATGCGGTGCGTCTCGGCGTTCGTATAGGTGAGCCAGCACACGGCGCGGTTTTCGGGCGGGTTCTCCGTCGTGAAGGAGAACGGCTCCGCGTCCTCGTCGCCGTACTGGATCTGCATTTTGGAAAAATCGACGGTGCGGGCGTTCACACGCGGCGGCGTGCCGGTCTTGAACCGGCGCATACGCAGACCCAGCCCCTTGAGGCAGTCGGTCAGCGGCAGGGCGGCGGCGAGACCGTCCGGCCCGGAATCCCGCACGGCCTCGCCCGTGATGACGCGGCCGCCGAGGTATGTGCCCGAGGCGACGACGACGGCGCGGACGGCGTACACGGCGCCCTTGTCGGTCGTGACCGTGGCGACGCGGCCGTCCTCCGTGCCGATGGCGACGACCTCGGCCTGCTTGAGACGCAGATTCTCCTGCAGCTCGAGCGTGTGCTTCATGATCTCCTGGTAGCGGCGGCGGTCGGCCTGGGCGCGGAGGGAGTGGACGGCGGGGCCTTTGCCCCGGTTCAGCATCCGGTACTGGATGCAGGCCCTGTCCGCCGCCCGGCCCATCTCCCCGCCGAGGGCGTCCAGCTCACGGACGAGGTGGCCCTTGCCCGTGCCGCCGATGGCGGGGTTGCAGGGCATATTGCCCACCGCGTCGAGGCTGACGGTGAAGCAGACCGTATCAAGACCGAGGCGTGCGGCGGCCAGCGCGGCCTCGATGCCCGCGTGTCCGGCGCCGATCACGGCGATATCACATTGTCCGGCGTTGTAGGTGGTCATGGCGTTATTCGTCGGGCGTCCGCTTTCGCAGGGCGCGCAGCTCGCTTCTTGTCTTTTTGCCCGTGTACCGGAACGCGGCGTAGAGCCGGTAGAACCAGAAATACGGGATCAGGATCGGGTGCCTGTCCGCGAGCGGGTAATAGCTGCGCAGAAACGCCGCGCCCGGGAACACGCGGCGCATAATATACCCGAGCCGTCCGCCGCGAAGGGGCGCGCCGTCCGCGCCCATCTCACGGGCCTTGTTCGCGATGAGGTGCTCCGCCACGCCGAACGCGCCGGAGGCGTAGATATAGTCGAGCATGGCGGCCTCGCTGTCGGTCAGCTCCTCGCGGCGCACACGTACCGGCGCGGCGAGAAGCTTCCCTGCGAGGGCGAGGGTATCGCGCTCGTAATCGGCGATGCCGAGCGCCGCAAGCTCCCGGTCGACACGGGCGCGGTCGATCGCGCCGCCGCGCCGCGTATCGAAGACGTAAGCGTCGGTGAGAGAGCGCAGGCCGGTGCCCATGCTCGTGTAGTGCTTGTACGCGTGGGCGGTCATGTAGACGTAGAAATCCTCGTCGGAAAGGCGGTACCCGCAGCCGCCCCGCCCGTCCGGCACAAAACGCGCCCACGGGTCGCGGTAGTAGGCGACGAGGGCGTCGCTGTTTATGGGGTTAAAGAGCTTCGTGTGCAGCTCGATGTTCAGGACGGGCGGCTTCTCGAAGGCGTCGTGGTGGTGCCTCGTCTCCGTGCGCGTATAGCCCCGGTCGAGCATGAACGCGCAGGCCCGGTCGCGGGCGGACTCGTCGTAGAGGATGTCGTAATCGGCCATCTCCCGCATACCGAGGCGGGGGTAGAGATCCTTCAGAACGCTGCCCTTGAGCGGGGCGTAGCGGATGTGCTCCGCCTCGAAGAAGGCGCAGATCGCCTTTTTCTCCGCGTCGAGCAGGATGATCTTGCGGATGGCCTTGTTTTTCGTCTCGGTGAAGCGCCCGCGCAGCGTCTCGTCCAGCGTCCCGAACGCGTCGGAGCGCTCGAGCGCCATGCACACGAGCGCGGTGACGCCGTGACGCGAAGCGCCGCGATAGACCGCCGCAAGGTCGAGCGAGCGGACGATATCGCCGTCCGGGGCCGTCTCATGGAGGGCGCAGGCGCACAGATAGAGGATGTCGAGGGCGGTATCAGGCATGGGGCAGCTCCTCCGTCAGAATGCCGTTTTCGGTGAAGGTGACACGCTTGTCGCAGATGCCGAGCACCGCCTTGCGGTGGGTGACGATGACGACGGTTTTGTCGGTCATGTCCTTGAGGTTCTGCAGCAGGCGGCGTTCGGTGTTCTCGTCGAGGGCGCTCGTGGACTCGTCGAGCAGCAGGATCGGGCAGTCCGAGAAGATGGCCCGGGCGATGGCGACGCGCTGCATCTGCCCCTCGGACAGGCCGGTTCCCCGTTCGCCGAGGAGGGTGTCGACGCCCTGATCGAGCGCGTCCACGAAATCGTCGGCGCAGGCGATGCGCAGGGCGCGGGCGATGCGTTCGTCGTCGTACATGCCGGATTTGTCCGCAAAGGAGATGATCTCGCGGATGGTGCCGCTCATCAGGTAATTGCCCTGCGGGACGTAGGCGAACAGCCGGTGCCACCGGGCGGTCAGCTCCATCCGCCCGCTGTGCCGGCCCGTGAGGAACCGTTCGCCGCCGTCCAGCGCGTAGATGCACATGACGAGCTTGAGGATCGTCGATTTGCCGCAGCCGCTGTGGCCGGTGAACGCGGCGTACTCGCCCTTGCGGATCGTCAGGCTCACGTCCGAGAGGACGACGGGCATATTGTCCTTCGAGAGCGTGACGGCGTTGTCGCCGGTCGGGTAGTAGGTGAAGTCGGCGTGGGACAGGCTGAGGGACTCGAAATCGTCCTCGTAGTAGCGCCGGATCTCGTCGGCCTCCAGCACGTCCGTCTGCGTCTGCGGGAACGTCTCGATCTCCATCAGACGCTCCGCGCTCGCGGTCATGGCGTAGAACCGGGGCAGAAAGCCCGTGATGTTCGCGAGCGGGGCCTGCACCTGGGCTATGAGCTGTGTGATCGCGGTCAGCGTGCCGTAGGAGATCGCCCCGGTGAGGATGCCGTAGCCGCAGTAGCAGACGCCGAAGAGGTACATGCCGTTCATCGCGGCGGAAAAGCCGATGTTGCAGAGGTTTGAGAAGCGGTTGCGGCGCATGCGGGCGGCCTTGTGGTCGCCCATTTTCTCGTCGGCCTCGTCCTCGGTGCGGTCCTCGGCGGCGTAGGAGCGGATGATCATGAGGCTGCCCAGACGCTCCTGCAAAAAGATGCGCAGCCGCCCGTCGGCCTCCTGCTGCCGCTTGTGCAGGCGCTTGAGCACCTTGCGGAAGAGAAACGTAAGCGCCATGAGCAGCGCCCCGGCGGGCAGCAGCACCGCCGCGAGCCGCCGGTCGAGGGCGATGATCATGATGAGCGCGCCGAGCATCTTCGCCGCCATGCCGGCGAGGCCCGGCAGGATATCGGTCAGGCCGTTCGCGACGACGACGGTGTCGTTTGTGAGGCGGTTCGACCACTCGGCGGAGTGGATGGCGCTCACGGCCGCGTAGTCGCGGCGGAGGATGTTCTCGAGCAGACGCTTTTTGAAGGCGTTTTCCAACGTCGAGCGCGTATACTCGTCCAGACGGCGGATCAGGGCGCGCAGGCCGATCTGCCCGACTACGAGCAGACACGTCAGCAGGACGGCATGCCAGAACAGCGCCGTGTTTTTATCCACGGCGCTGTCGACGATGTTTCGCAGGAGCAGCGCGTACAGCACGCTCGAAAGACCGCTGGTGATCTCCAGAATGGCGAGGAACAGAATGATGATTCTCTTTTTGCCCGGCGTCTTCCAGAGCCAGGGGACGGCGTTTTGTTTCATCGGAGCCTGCTCCTGCATTTTTTCAAGAATATCCGGAGGCCTGCGGTGGCGCACCAGAGGCGGACGTAGACGCGATAGCCGAAATCCGTCGCCTGAACCGTCCTGCCCTTGTGGACGAACGACGTCATCACGCCGAGAATGTCGTCGTCCGTGACGCCGTATTCGTAGTTTACGCAGTTGTCGCCCAGAATCACGTAATCGCGCTCACGCACCGCAACGATCCGGTGGAGGACGTAGCTGCGCGGCGGGCGGCGGTAGAGGACGACGTCGTATTTTTTACAGCGGGCGGGCGTTTTCCTCGCGACGGTGAAGAGATCCCTGTCCTGGCGGAGCATGGGCAGCATGCTGACGCCCCGGTTGCGGTAGGTCAGCGTGCCGTTTTTTTCGAGGTATTCCTCGAACGAAAGCCCGTCCATGGAGGGAGCGCTCACTCCTCGAGCGCGTTGACGGAACGCAGCGTGTCGAGGATGCGCCGCACGTCGGCCGCGAGCCTTTCACGCGGCGCGTCGTACTTCTCAAACATCGCGTCGACGATCGCCGATTCGGTTGTCTCATGCCCGAGACATTCGACGATGAAGGCGGCGGCGTCGTTCGAGCGGATGAGGCCGGGGAAGCTCGCGTCGCCGCCGCCGACCATGATGTGCTCGCCGTCGCTCTCGTAGGAGATGAATCCGTCTTTGAGTTTCATATCGTTTCTCCGTTCGTGCCGTTTATATCGTTTCGCCGCTCACGCCGTTTTTGGCATCCGGGCCGTTCATGCCGGCGTAGGATACCCGTGCCGCCTCCGGCTCCATGTTGCAGCCGAGGCGGTACAGCCCCGCGGTTTTTGTGAGCGTGTCGAGAAGGCGCATGGTGTCGAGAAGACGCGCCGTGTCACGCGGGCGATAGGCCTGCTGCAGCAGCATGGGCCACGCGTCGCGTGCGGTGATGGGTTCGATGTGGTTTGACGCGCTGCGTGTCAGGATGCAGACGGCGCGGAGCGGGGCGGACGCGTTCACGCCGAGGCGGTGCTTGCCGTTCCACGGCGTGCCGTATACGACCGGGCCGCCGTCCGTCACACGGATGAGCGGCTTGTCGTCGTTGATCATGACGGCGCGGCCGCCGAATTGCTCCCGCCAGAGACGGGCGTGGGTGGATTTGCCGGTGCCGCTCTTCGCGGTGAAGAGGTACGCCGCGCCGTCCACGGCGACGGCGCTGCCGTGGAACAGAAACGCGCCGTGCGCCGGAAGAAGCTCGGCGGCCCTGCGGTAGACGGCCAGCGTCTCAAGGTACGCGTCGCGAAAGACGCGTGTCGGAACGCCCAGAAGCTCGTCGGCCCGGGCGGACAGCTCGCGCTCGAAGGCGATGTCATCGGGCGTGGCGGAGATGTCGATCGCGTCCGGCAGCGGCGGGCAGAGGTAGCCCTCGCAGAACGTGCGCAGATAGCCGTGCAGCGGTGTGACGCGGAAGGGGGTCTCCGCAAGACGCAGATAGAGCGGCTCCATGGCTCACTCCAGGATGCCGAACGGCTTTTCGTCGTCGGATTCGTCCGTGTCGGGAGGCTCCGCGAGGCGCAGGCCGCTGCCGTCGATGTCGGAGACGTCGTCTGCGACGATCGTGATGATGTCGTCATCCGTGTTCGCGCCGTCCGATGTCGGCGCGGCTGTGCTCTGCGGCGCGGCCGTCGGTGTGGGCGCGGCCGTCGGTGTGGGCGCGGTCGTCGGCGTCGGCTCGGCGCCGTCCTCCGCAATCTCCAGGATGGAGGCGTCGTC
>CAJOFW010000049.1:0-1192 GCA_905234005.1 uncultured Oscillospiraceae bacterium | reverse complement strand
CGTGGGCGTGGGCGACGGCGTCGGGAAGGGCGTCGCCGTCGGCACGGCCGTGGCGCGGGCGTTTCCGAGACCGTCCCGGGACGTGCTGCTGCGGGTCACGACCGCGAGGATGACGCCGGCGACGGCGATGACCAGTATGGCCGTCAGGATATAATAATACGTCGGTTGTTTTTTCATGGCTGCTCCCCGGTATACACGGCGCCGCTCCGGTGACAAAGACCGGGCGGAGCCGGGTATTCCGCCGGTCAGACGCCCGCCCGGGCCGCGCCGTATATGCGAAAAGCGGAGCGAAAGCCCATGCCTCCGCTCCACATTTCTTTCGTGATAGAAAACAATTACTCGAGAATGCCCATGCCGGGCTCGTCGTCCTCGCTGATAACGCTGGCGGTGATGACATCCTCATGCGCGAAAAGGACAAGCTCCATTTCCGCGGCCTCATAATACGCTCTCATTTTTTCGTTTCCCTCCAATCTTGCGTGGAATCAGTAGAATACCCGCACGCCGACGCGGCGGGAAAACGCAGTGATCGCCAAAAATCTGAGATGGATTACCACTCGAGATCGATCTCTTCGCCGGAGCCTTCGTCGCTGACGACCAGGGTGTCGATCGCTTCGGACTCAAAGAAGATGACTTCCATCTCGGCGGATTCATAAAGACGCTTCATAATTCAATGCCCCCGGATTGTGTGTTGTGGATATGTGGTCAGATGATGCTGTATATGCTTATTTGCTTTCACTGGGTCAGTATAGCACAGCTTGTCCCGGATTGCAATACGGCAATACGATTTTTTTGAGAAAAACAAAAGATAACCATATTATGTCTATCGCTTTACAGCATTTCAACGAAGGCTGTATAGTCACAGCAGCCGCTCGTCGTATGCCGCCCTGACGCCGCCGATGAATTTCGGGCGCGTCCTGGCCGCGAGCACGACGGCCTCGCCGATCCGGTTCTGCGCAAGGCGAACGGGTACGGCGACCTCGCGCAGATGCATGCCGATCAGGGTGCCGCCGATGTCAAGCCCGGCGTCGGCGCGGATGTGCTCGACGGCGACCGGGTCGGAAAAGCCGTGGTACGCGGCGGTTGCGAACGAGCCGCCGGCCTTCGGCTGGGGTACGACGTTCACGACGTCCGCGCCGGCCGGGAGGGCGTCACGCTCGAGGATGACGGCCCGGTTCAGATGCTCGCAGCACTG
>CAJOFW010000048.1:10553-14426 GCA_905234005.1 uncultured Oscillospiraceae bacterium | reverse complement strand
GTTGATGATCTCCATGCTGGCCGCCTGTACGGTCGGATACTCGTGCGAGAGCATCCGCAGATAATGCAGCTCGTGTTCGCTGAATATTCTGTGTACCATCGAATATCTCCTTCCCGTCGGGTAACCCGTTTCGGCTTTTTGCAGCATTGTTCATCTATTATTTATCATAATCGCGTCGATGTCAATAGAAAACAGCCGGAGAGAAAGCGGAAAGAAAGCGGCGCCCCGGCGCCGTGTCGGGGCGTCGGGGCGTATGGGGATGCCGGAGCGCGGCATGGTGACAGGCCGATAGAAACCGGTTTGACGGCGGGCGGCGCTATTCCTCCGTCAGCAGAAGATGCTCGGTCGCCATGTCGTAGTACAGCGTGACGGAGCCTGCGGTGTCGCAGACATGGACGATGTCCGAAAGCTCCGGGGCAAGGTCGGTATAATCAGCGAGGCGGTTATCTCTCGCCGTCAGCTTTTCCGGGGCAAAGCGGAGCGTGCTCTCGCCCTCGAACACGGCGGAGTAGAGTATGCCGGCCTCCACGAGATCCTGAAAGATGTGGCTGCCGTAGCTCAGCTCGGGCATATACCCGGCGCGTTTTTCCGATACCTCCACGATCGCGTCGAACTCGCTGATGTCGGCGAACGTCGAGGGCACGCCCAGCTCCGGCGACGAGGTGCATATCCGTCCGGGCGTCAGCAGAACAAGCCGCTTATGCTGTTCGCGGCAGCGCCAGTTGACGGCGGACAGGGCGTCCTTGACCTTGTGCTTGTCACGGTAGGGCATCCGGTAGTACGCGATCGCGTCGATGCATACGACGATATCCACCGCGAATTTGCGCGAAAAGCCCATCGAAACGCCGCGTGTCTCGAGCAGCACCCTCGCCGGGTCGGGCGTCGGGACGCGGACGGCGTCGCCCTCCTGTGTGAGCTGGAGCGGCCGGCACTGCAGAAGGCCGATCATGTACTCTCCCTGCGGGGAGAGGTTTATCGTGTACTCGATGTCGACCGGGTAGTCATACGCCGTCTGCAGAAGGCGCAGAAGCCCCCGCATATCCTCCATCAGCGTGTCGTTTTTGACGAGGCCGTCGCAGGAGACGTAGTAGACGCTGCGGGGCGTCCCGCTGTCACGGAAATACCGCTCCGCGTCCCAGTCGTGGGAATACAGCGCCTTCACGAGATGCGCCGGCAGCCGCTCGCGCACCGTGTCCGCGTCGAAGCTCCGAAGCGGCTCATCGCCGCCGCCGCTCACACCGTCTATGAGGCGCTGCGAGAACTGGTGGCGGTCGGCGGCGGTGGTGTGGAGCGTCCGCGTCGGCTCGTCGAGCGATACGATGCGGGGATACGAACCCGTGCGGCGGTCGACCGCCGCCGTGCCGAGACCGGCCACGAGGCGCAGCATGCCCTCCTCCGGCCGGGACACGCCGAGGCGGTACGGGCTTGTCGAATAGCCGACGCCCGCCGCCGAGGGCGCGAAGAACCCCTCATACCGGGAGCCGGACACACGCTGCACAAGCAGCGCCATCTGCTCGTCAAGCTTTTCGAGGCCGCGCCGTTTGCGGTAGTCGAGGGCGGACAGGCCGACCGTGCTCGCGTACACGGTGCGGACGGCCTGCTCGAATTCGGCGAGGCGTTCCTCGAGCGTGCCCTCGCTGCCGCAGAACACGGATTCGTACTTGCCCGCGAAGGCGTTGCCGAAGCCGTCCTCGAGAATGGAGCTGGAGCGGACGATGATGGGGTCGCCGCCGTAATATTCAAGCAGCTTGCGGAATTCCGCCTCGATGTTCGGCGAGAAGGTACCCGCCATGATCTGCTCGGCGCATTCCCCGGCGAGGGTGAAATAGCCCTCGTCCGTCTTCTGGCGGATCTTGAGATCCCAGAAGCCGTTGTCCACGATGTAGGCGTAGAACACGTCGGAGCCGATGTAATACGAGTCGTGCGGCTCGATGCGGGCGAAGATGTCGGGCCGCAGATTCTCCGTGAGCTTCCGGGCCAGCAGCATGCCGCACGCCTTGCCGCCGATCATGCCGGTGCCGACCATGCGGCTGTGTATCTCAAAGTAGTCGGTGGGGAGGAAGTGCCGCTTGATCAGCTCGCGCAGACGGTCGTCACGGGTCAGCATGACGTCGCATATGCGGCCGCATTCCGCCGATACGTCCATGCCGCCGCGGTACTTCAGCTCCGTGAACTGGAAAAAGCGCTCCCAGCTGTCCATGTGCTGGTTCTGGGTTTTGCGGGCCGTCTCGTTCATGCGGCGGTAGAAGCGGCTGACCTCCACGCCCTCGCTGAGCGCACGGAATTCGCCGGTGTCCGGATGGAACTCGTGGGGCTGGAACATCGTGTCGGACGACCGCTCCCACACCTTGATGGGCCGGACGAACAGCGACGCGGACCCGTCGCCGCTCGGGAAGACGTCGAGCAGAAGCTGCGTCGTGTCCCGGATCTTGTCGATCGCGGCGAACGAGTGCCGTCCGCGTATGACCGGGAAATACGCCACCGTGTCGAGGACGAACAGAAACGGGCAGGTCAGGTGGAAGAAGTTTCCCATCATGAGATCGGTCGCCCACGCCTCCTCCAGCTCGGACAGGCAGTCGAAGACGTAAAACGCGTCCCTGCCCTCGCGTTCGATCAGGTTGTGGATGTCGACCGTGAAGGTCTCGAACCGGTGGGACAGCTCCACGGGGATGATCCGCAGCCCCTCCATGGGCGGCAGGATCGGGTCGTGGTCGGCGAAGCGCACATAGATCAGGTTCCGTCCGTCGCGGACGGCCTGTTCGGCGAACGCCCGCGCAAACAGCCGGAACTCGTCAAGCTCCGATACCTGCCAGACCACGTTGTCGCCCATGCGGATGCTGTCCAGCGCCCGATCCATCGCGGGCAGACCGGAGAGGATGGGTTCAAAAGCAGCCATGCGGCGGCCTCCTTTCATGGGATCAACCTTTTTCCTGAAGGAAAAAGCATTACAGGTTTGTGCAGCCCTCGAGGGCTTCGTCGATGGAGCGGGCGCAGGCGCGGCCCTCGGCGATGGCCCAGACCACGAGCGACGCGCCCCGGCGCAGATCGCCGCAGGCGAAGACCATCGGGTCGTCGGTGCGATACGCCGCGTCGCCGAGGCGGCCCCGGTCGTCCAGCGTCAGGCCGAACGCGGACGCGGCGATATCCTCCGCGCCGGAAAAGCCCGTCGCCGGCAGCAGAAGCTCCGCCGGAAGCTCGCGTTCATGCCCGCCCGATTGCACGACGACGCCGCGCAGCGAGCCGGACTCGTCGGCCAGAAGCGACTGGACGGTCGTCTCGTACAGGCGGGGGTCATGGCCGCTCAGGGCGGCGGCCTCCTCCTGGCCGTAGTCGGTCTTCTCGCCGGCGGCCCGATAGGGCCACACGCGGGCGTTGTCGGCCGGTCTCGGCTTTCGCACAAGCTGCGTGACCGACGCCGCGCCCTGGCGCAGGGCCGTGCCGACGCAGTCCGTGGCGGTGTCGCCGTTGCCGACGACGATGACGTGCTTGCCCCGGGCGGAGTGTTCGCTCTCCGTGCCGGAGAGAACGGCCTTCGTCGCGTCCGTCAGATACCGAAGGGCGGGGACGACGCCGGGCATCGTGTCGTTCTCCACGCCCAGCGGACGGGGATTTCTTGCCCCGCAGCAGAGGGCGACCGCGTCAAACCGCGCCCGGAGACTGTCGCCGGATATATCGCGGCCGATCTCCGTGCCGCAGACAAATTCGACGCCCTCCGCCGCCATCCGGTCGATCCGGCGCAGGATCACGCTTTTGTCAAGCTTCATGTTCGGGATGCCGTACATCAGAAGCCCGCCGGGGCGGTCGTCGCGCTCGTACACGGTGACGGCGTGCCCCCGCCGGTTGAGCTGGTCGGCGCAGGCGAGGCCGGCGGGG
>CAJOFW010000048.1:0-10547 GCA_905234005.1 uncultured Oscillospiraceae bacterium | reverse complement strand
CCGGAGCCGACGACGGCGACACGCTTGCCCGTCCGGACGGCGGGCGGCTTCGGCGCCATGAGTCCGAGCGCCCAGGCGCTCTCGATGATCGAAAGCTCGTTGTCGCGCACGGTGACGGGGTCACCGTCCAGCCCGCAGACGCAGGCGTTCTCGCAGAGCGCCGGACAGACCCGGCCCGTGAATTCGGGGAAGTTGTTCGTCTTGAGAAGACGGGACAGGGCGTGGGCGGTGTTCCGGCCGTAGATCTCGTCGTTCCACTCGGGAATCAGGTTGTGGAGCGGACAGCCGTATTCCGACTGGCAGAAGGGCACGCCGCAGTTCATGCACCGCGCCCCCTGCTCCCGTCTCTCGTCGGCGGTCAGCTCGCCGTGAAATTCCCTGAAATCCGACAGCCGTTCAAGCGGCGCGGCCGCGGGGCGTTCCCGCCTTGCGTATTCCAAAAAACCGGTTGGCTTTCCCATGGCTCATGCCTCCCCCTGCACTTCATAAAAGGCTTCCAGCTCCGCCTGTGAGCGGGGCACGCCGCGTTCCTCGTACCGCCCGATCGCCGTGAGCATACGGCTGTAATCGTTCGGCAGGATCTTCTTGAACAGCGGCAGCGTCTCGTCCCAGTTTTCGAGGATCGTTCTGCCCCGGGGCGAGCCGGTCTCCGCCGTGTGGCGCTCGATCAGGTATTTCAGCTCCGCCGCGTCGAATTTCGACTTGACGGCGGTCATGGTCACAAGCTCCTTATTGAGGTTCAGATACAGCTCGTGCCGTTCGTCGAGCACATAGGCCGTGCCGCCGGACATGCCCGCGGCGAAGTTCTTGCCGGTACCGCCGAGCACGACGACCGTGCCGCCGGTCATGTACTCGCACCCGTGGTCGCCGACGCCCTCCACGACGGCCTTCGCGCCGGAGTTTCGGACGCAGAAGCGTTCGCCCGCCATGCCGCAGATGTACGCCTCGCCGCCGGTCGCGCCGTAGAGCGCTACGTTGCCGATGATGATGTTCTCGCCGGGATTGACGGCGCTGTCCGCCGGGGGGCGGACGACGAGCCGTCCGCCGGACAGGCCCTTGCCGAAATAGTCGTTCGCGTCGCCGGAGAGCCGGATCGTCATGCCGCGCGGCAGGAACGCCCCGAAGGACTGCCCGCCGCCGCCGGACGCCTCCACGGTCACGGTGCCGTCCGGCAGGCTCCCGCACCGGCGGGTGATCTCCGAGCCGAGGATGGTGCCGAACGTGCGGTCCACGCTCGAGACGTCGATCTGCACCGTCTTGGGCTTTTTGCTCTTCAGCGTTTTCTCGAACGCCCGCCGTCTTCTCGAGCTCGAAGTCGTATACGGCGTCGGGCTCGAAGTGGACGTGCCGGTCGCCGCCGTCGCCGAGGATGTTGTCGAGCACGACCGTGCCGAGATGCGGCCCGGTGACGTCCTCGCGGCGCTTTAAGAGGCTTCGACGTCCGACAAGCTCCTCGACCGTCCGCACGCCGAGGCGGGCCATGATGCCGCGCAGCTCCTCGGCCACAAACAGCATGAAGTTCATGACATATTCGGGCTTTCCCCGGAAGCGGCAGCGCAGCGCCGGGTTCTGCGTCGCCACGCCGACGGGGCAGGTGTCGAGGTTGCACACACGCATCATGACGCAGCCCATCGAGATGAGCGGCGCGGTGGCAAAGCCGAATTCCTCCGCGCCGAGGATCGCGGCGACGGCCACGTCCCGGCCTGTCAGCAGCTTGCCGTCCGTCTCGAGGATGACCCGCTCGCGCAGGCCGTTTTCGATGAGCGTGCGGTGGGTCTCGGCGAGGCCCAGCTCCCACGGCAGGCCGGCGTTGTGGATGGAGTTGCGGGGTGCGGCGCCGGTGCCGCCGTCGTAGCCCGAGATCAGCACCACCTGCGCCCCGGCCTTCGCGACGCCGGAGGCGATGGTGCCCACGCCGGCCTCCGAAACGAGCTTGACCGATATGCGCGCATTCCGGTTCGCGTTTTTGAGGTCGTAGATGAGCTGGGCGAGATCCTCTATCGAGTAGATATCGTGGTGCGGCGGAGGACTGATGAGGCTCACGCCCGGCGTTGAATAACGCGTCTTCGCGATCCACGGATAGACCTTCTTGCCGGGCAGGTGCCCGCCCTCGCCGGGCTTCGCGCCCTGCGCCATTTTGATCTGGATCTCCTTTGCCGAGCAGAGGTATTCGCTCGTCACGCCGAAGCGGCCGGAGGCTACCTGCTTGATGGCGCTGTTTTTCTCGGTGCCGAGGCGTTCCGGGGCCTCGCCGCCCTCGCCGGAGTTCGACTTGCCGCCGAGCCGGTTCATGGCCTCCGCCAGACACTCGTGCGCCTCCTGCGAGATCGAGCCGTAGCTCATCGCCCCGGTCTTGAAGCGACGGACGATGCTCGACGCCGGTTCGACCTCGTCGAGCGGTATGCCGCCGTCCGCCGGGTAATCGAAATCGAGGAGGCCGCGCAGCGTCTGCGGGGCGCGTTCCTCGTGAACGCGGCGGGAATAGGACAGGAACTTTTCGAAATCGCCCTCCCGCACCGCCTCCTGCAGCGTGACGATCGTGCGGGCGTCGAACAGGTGCTTTTCGGCGCGGCTGCCCTCGCGGAGCTTGTGGAAGCCGACGCTGTCGAGCGTCGTATCCACGCCGAAGCCCAGCGGGTCGAACGCCTGGCTGTGGTGATATTCGACCGCCGCGCCCATCTCCTCGAGTCCGATGCCGCCGACGCGGCTGATCGTGTGGGTGAAGTATTTGTCGATCACGTCCTGCCGGATGCCGACCGCCTCGAATATCTGCGCGGACTGGTAGGACTGGAGCGTCGAAACGCCCATCTTGGACGCGATCTTCACGATGCCGTGCAGGATGGCGCTGTTGTAGTCGTCGATGGCGGTGTGCGCGTCCTTGTCGAGAAGACCGAGCTCCACGCACTCCTCGATGCACTCGTGCGCGAGATACGGGCATATGGCGCGGGCGCCGTAGCCGAGCAGCAGGGCGAAGTGGTGCACGTCACGCGGCTCCGCGCTCTCGATGACGATCGAGACGGCCGTGCGCTTTTTCGTGCGGATCAGGTACTGCTCCATCGCGGACACGGCGAGAAACGACGGGATCGAGACGTGGTTCTCGTCGACGCCCCGGTCGGAGAGGATGATGATGTTCGCCCCCTGCTTGTACGCCTTGTCGCAGGCGATGAAGAGCCGTTCCACGGCGCGTTCGAGCGGGGTGTTCTTGTAGTAGAGAAGCGACACGGTCTCTACGTGGAAGCCCTCGCGCTTCATCGCCCGGAGCTTCATGATGTCGATGCGGGTCAGGATCGGGTTGTTGATCTGCAGAACGCGGCAGTTTTCGGCGCTCTCCTCGAGGAGGTTGCCGTCGCGGCCGACGTAGACGGTCGTGTCGGTGACGCATTCCTCGCGGATGGCGTCGATGGGCGGGTTTGTAACCTGGGCGAACTGCTGCCTGAAGTAGTCGAACAGCGGCGGATACCGCTGGCTCAGCACGGCGAGGGGTACGTCCGAGCCCATGGCCGCCGTCGCCTCCTGCCCCGTGCGGGCCATCGGGAGGATGGCGTCCTTGACCTGCTCGTGCGTGTAGCCGAAGGCGCGGTAGAGCCGGTCGCGCATCTTTTGCGTATGGGACGGCACCTGCGCGTTCGGCGTGGGCAGATCGTGGAGCTGCACGAGGTTCTGGTCGAGCCACTCGCCGTAGGGCTGCCGGGAGGCGTACCAGTCCTTGATCTCGTCGTCGCCGAGCAGTCTGCCGCGTTTTGTGTCGATGAGCAGCATCTTGCCCGGACGCAGACGGTCCTTCTTCACGATGTGCGCCTCGTCCACGTCGAGCACGCCGACCTCCGACGAGAGGATGAGCCGGTCGTCGTCCGTGAGATAGTACCGGGAGGGACGCAGACCGTTGCGGTCGAGCACGGCCCCGACGAGCTCGCCGTCCGAGAACAGGATCGACGCCGGGCCGTCCCACGGCTCCATCATCGTCGCGTAATAGCGGTACATATCCCGCTTTTTGCGGCTCATGGCCTTGTCGTTCTTCCACGGCTCGGGGATGCAGAGCATCATCGCGAGCGGAAGCTCGATGCCGTTCATGACGAGAAATTCGATCGTGTTGTCGAGCATCGCCGAGTCGGAGCCGGAGGCGTTCACCACGGGGAAGACGCGATCCATATTGCCCCGCAGCACGGGGGAGGACATCGTCTCCTCACGGGCGAGCATACGGTCGACGTTGCCGCGGATGGTGTTGATCTCGCCGTTATGGAGGATGAAGCGGTTCGGATGCGCCCGCTCCCAGCTCGGCGTGGTGTTCGTCGAAAACCGGGAGTGCACCATCGCGATGGCCGAGCGGTAGTCCTCCGACTGCAGATCCTTGTAGAAGCCCCGGAGCTGGCCGACGAGGAACATTCCCTTGTAGACGATCGTGCGGCTGGACAGGCTCACGACGTAGGTGTTGTCGTTCGACTGCTCAAACTCGCGGCGGGCCAGATACAGCCGCCGGTCGAAGGGCAGGCCCCGCGGCGTATCGGCCGGACGGCCGACGAAGCACTGGAGGATGTACGGCATACAGTCCAGAGCGGTCTTTCCCAGAATATCCGGGCAGATCGGCACCTCGCGCCAGCCGAGAAACGGCATGCCCTCCTTGCGCAGAATGACCTCGAGCATCTTCTGCGCCTGCCGGCGGGGCAGCGTCTCCTGCGGGAAGAAGAACATCCCCACGGCGTAATCGCCCGCGTCGCCGGTCTCGATGCCGATCGCCCGCGCCGCCTCGTGAAAGAACGGGTGGCAGAGCTGCGTCATGATGCCCACGCCGTCGCCGGTCTTACCGAGCGCGTCCTTGCCGGCCCGGTGCTCGAGCTTCTCCACGATCTTGAGGGCGTCGTCCACCGTCCGGCGGCTCTGCCGCCCCTTGATGTCCACCACCGCGCCGATGCCGCAGGCGTCCCGTTCGGTGATTTCGCCGTAACGCAGCCACTGTTCACGGTTCAGTTCCATGATGATGCCTCCTCTTACGATGATTGAGCCGGTTCCGACGCCGCATCCGCGACCGGCGATACGGCCTCCCCCAGCGCCGCGCGGATGAGGCCGAGGAACAGCGGGTGCGGACGGTTCGGGCGGCTCTTGAATTCGGGGTGATACTGCACGCCGATGAAAAACGGGTGATCGGGAAGCTCGATCGCCTCCACGAGCAGCCTGTCCGGCGACGTGCCGCCGATCACAAGTCCGGCCCTTGTGAGCGTGTCCCGGTAGTCGTTGGCAAATTCGTAGCGGTGCCGGTGCCGCTCGTAGATGACGGACGCGCCGCAGCATTTCTCGAGCAGCGTCCCCGGCTGCACGGCGCAGGGGTACGCGCCGAGGCGGAGGGTGCCGCCCTTGTCGATCTCGTCGTTCTGGCCGGGCATGAAGTCGATGACCCGGTACGGGGCCGTCTCGTCAAACTCCCGGGAGTTGGCCCCGGCAAGACCTGCGACGTGCCGCGCAAACTCGATGACCGCGATCTGCATCCCGAGGCACAGGCCGAGGTAGGGGACCTTGCGCTCCCGGGCGTACTGCGCCGCGAGGATCTTCCCCTCCACGCCCCGGACGCCGAAGCCGCCGGGCACGAGGATGGCGTCGACGCCGCCGAACAGCGCCGGAAGGCTCTCCGCCGTGACCGTCTCGCTGTCGATCCAGCGGATGTCGACGTCCGCGCCGAGGGCGTACCCGGCGTGTCGCAGCGCCTCCATAACCGAGAGATACGCGTCGTGGAGCTGGACATACTTGCCGACGAGGGCGACCGTGACCCGCCGGTGGAGGCTGTGGATGGACTGCACCATCGCCCGCCATTCCGTGAGCTGCGGCGCGGGCGTGTCGAGGCCGAGCCGGCGGCACACGATGCCGGAGAAATCCTGCTCCTCGAGCATGAGCGGGCACTCGTACAGCGTGTCCAGCGTCCGGTTTTCGATGACGTGTCCGGCCGGGACGTTGCAGAACATCGCCACCTTCTGGAGGATCGAGGCGTCCTCGATCGGCTCGTCGGAGCGCAGCACGATGATATCGGGGTGGATGCCCATGCCCTGCAGCTCCTTGACCGAGTGCTGGGTGGGCTTCGTCTTGTGCTCATTGCTCCCATGCAGATAGGGAACAAGCGTCACATGGATGTAGAGCGTGTTCTCCTTGCCCTGCTCAAGCCCGACCTGCCGGATGGCCTCGATGAACGGCTGGCCCTCGATGTCGCCGATCGTGCCGCCGACCTCGGTGATGACGACGTCCGCGTCGGAGTGACGGCCGACGCTGTATATGAACGCCTTGATCTCGTTCGTGATGTGCGGGATGATCTGCACCGTGCTGCCGAGGTATTCGCCCCGGCGCTCCTTGTTCAGCACGTTCCAGTACACCTTGCCGGTCGTGAGGTTCGAGAATTTGTTCAGATCCTCGTCGATGAACCGCTCGTAATGGCCGAGGTCGAGGTCGGTCTCCGCGCCGTCCTCGGTGACGTATACCTCCCCGTGCTGGTACGGGCTCATGGTGCCGGGGTCGACGTTGATGTACGGGTCGAGCTTCTGCGCCGCGACCTTGAGGCCCCGGGCCTTCAAGAGCCGCCCGAGGGACGCCGCCGTGATGCCCTTGCCGAGACCGGACACCACGCCGCCGGTCACGAATATGTATTTCGTCATGCCGCTTCGCCCCCGATCATACGCCGCTCGCGCCGTAGTTTGCGAGCACACGGGCGGACGGGTCGTCCACGTCGCAGCCCTCCCAGGCCTTGTTCGGCATCCAGAAGTCCTTCACCATCCGGGCCTGACCGGGATAATACCGCTCGAATATCTCGCGGTAGAGAAGGCTCTCCTTCGTGAACGGCCGCGCATAATCGTATTTCCGCCGCAGCGTCTCGAATTCCCCGTCCGTGTATTTCTCCTCGGCGTACGCCTTGAGGTCGTCCACCATCGAATGGCCCACCGCGTCGGAAAACGCCGCCTTCTGCCGCCACAGGATCTCCTCCGGGAGCAGGTGATCGCGCTCGAAGGCGCGGCGGAGCAGGTATTTTCCCATGCCGTAGGTGTTCATCTTCCGCTTCGGGTCGATGGACATGACATACCGCACAAACTCCAGATCGCCGAAGGGCACGCGGGCCTCGAGCGAGTTTACGGATATGCACCGGTCGGCGCGGAGCACGTCGTACATATACAGCTCGTCGACACGCTTTTTCGCCTCGCTCTGGAATTCCTCCGGCGACGGGGCGAAGTCCGTGTACTTGTAGCCGAACAGCTCG
Source organism: uncultured Oscillospiraceae bacterium (assembly GCA_905234005.1). Taxonomy (GTDB): domain Bacteria; phylum Bacillota; class Clostridia; order Oscillospirales; family Oscillospiraceae; genus CAJOIG01. The sequence goes on along the minus strand of CAJOFW010000048.1, from coordinate 3,319 downwards.
TCGCTGATCTCGCCGGTCATGAGCACGCGGATGTCCGTGTTCTCGTGGATGGCCCTGCAGCACAGGTACATGCCCATGCTGGCCCGGATCGTCGTGATGTCGTATGTCCCGAGCAGGGCGACGACCTCCTCGAGGCTGTCGAGCACCTGCTGACGCGTCATGTACACCTCGGTGTGCTCCGCGCCGATGTAGTCCGCGACCATCCGGGCGTATTTGAGGTCGATCGCGTCGGTGTCCATGCCGATCGCGAACGTGCGGACGTGCCGCCCCAGCACACGGGCGGACACCGCGCAAACGAGGCTCGAATCAAGCCCGCCGGACAGCAGAAAGCCGAGCGGCGCGTCGGCGTCGAGACGCTTGTCGATGCCGAGGATGAGCTTTTCGCGGATGTTTTTGCAGATCGTGTCGAGGTCGTCGTCCACATATTCCGTCACGGTCGTGAGGTCGGCGTAACGCGTGAATTTCCCGTCCGCGTAATAGTGTCCGGGCGGGAAGGGGGTGATTTCGTCGCACAGGCCGACGAGGTTTTTCGCCTCGCTCGCGAATACGATCGAGCCGTCGTCAAGATAACCGTAGAACAGCGGCCGGATGCCGATCGGATCGCGGGCGGCGATGAAGCCGTTCCTTTTGCTGTCGTAGATGATCATCGCGAATTCCGCGTCCAGCATCGAAAACATACCGAGTCCGTATTTGTGATAGAGCGGCAATATGATCTCGCAGTCGGAGTCGCTGACGAAGTCGTATTCCTTCGCAAGCTCCGCCTTCAGCGGGCGGAACAGATACAGCTCGCCGTTGCACACGCACATATCCCCGCCGAGGTGGAACGGCTGCATGCCCTCCTCGTGCAGGCCCATGATCGCGAGCCGGTGAAAGCACAGAAATCCGGGGCCGGCCCGCTCAATGCGGGACATATCCGGCCCCCGGGACTGTGTACGGTCAAAGTATTCCCTTATCTCCTCCTCGCAAAGCCGCTGCGAGGTAAAGCCCATGATGGCGCACATACGCTTCTCCTTTACGTCCGCCCGCTCCGGAATGAAATCCCGGAGCGGGTATGTCGATTATTGGATTCTCCCTGCCGGGAGGGATTTTCTTCCGGTCGGGATGGTATTCATCCTTCCGAAACTCATACTGTTCCCCGATGAAAAGCTTTGTCTCGTTACCGGGCGCAAAGCCTTGGAAACGCAGCCGTTTCGAAGCGAATACAAAGTTCTTTTTGGATACTTTTTCTTCCAGGAAAAAGTATCATTCGTCGTCCTGCAGAGCGTCGTAGCCCTCCTCGCCGGTGCGGATGCGGACGACGTTTTCCACGTCGTAGACGAAGATCTTGCCGTCGCCGATGTGGCCGGTGTAGAGCACCCGCTTCGCGGTCTCGATCACGTCCCGGACGGGCACCTTGCTGATGACGATGTCGACCTGTACCTTGGGCATCAGGTTCGTCTCGATCTCAACGCCGCGGTAATACTCGGGCTTGCCCTTCTGCATGCCGAAGCCCATGACGTGGGAGACGGTCATGCCGGTGACGCCGAGCTGGGCCATGGCCTCCTTGAGGGCGTACAGGCGGGATTCGCGGAAGACGATCTCCACCTTCGTGTACTTGTGTCCGTCCCCGGTGAACGTGGGCATCTTTTGAACCGGGATGGCCTCCGCCACGGGCGTCTGTCCGGTGACGGCCACGATGGGCACGTCCGCCGGCGCGTAGGCCGTGTACTTCTCAACCGACGGGGCGAAGTCCGCGTAGGCGCTGGGGAGACCGTGCTCGCTCGCGTCAAGGCCGGTCAGCTCATCCTCCGCCGAGGCGCGCAGGCCGTGGAACTTCTTGATGGCGGAGTAGAAGACGATCATGCAGACCGTCGTCCACAGGGCGACCGACAGCACGCCGATGACCTGCAGACCGAGCTGCGACGCAGAGCCGGTGTAGAGAAGGCCGTTCAGGCCCGCCGGGGCGCTGGGGTTTGCGAGCAGGCCGACCGCCAGCGTGCCCCACATACCGTTTGCCATGTGCACGCCGACCGCGCCGACGGGGTCGTCCACATGACGCGAAGAGCACCACGAGGAGGCCGGACACGACGCCGATGATACCTGCGCCGAGGGCGTCCACCGCGTCGCAGCCCGCCGTGATGCCGACGAGGCCGGCGAGGGAGGCGTTGAGGCACATGGATACGTCGGGCTTGCCGTTTTTGATCCAGGTGAATATCATCGTCGTGCACGTCGCGACGGACGGCGCGATCGTGGTCGTCATGAAGATGGAGCTCAGCTCCGAGGGCGTCGTGGCCGCCGCGCCGTTGAATCCGTACCAGCCGAGCCAGAGGATGAACACGCCGAGGGCGGCGATCGGGAGGTTGTGGCCGGGGATGGCGTTGACCTTGACGACCTTCCCGGACGCGTCGGTCTTGTACTTGCCGATGCGGGGGCCGAGCCAGATCGCGCCGATCAGGGCGGCGATGCCGCCGACCATGTGGATGGCGCAGGAGCCGGCGTAGTCGTGGAAGCCGAGCTGCGACAGCCACCCGCCGCCCCAGATCCAGTGCGCCTCGATCGGGTAGACGACGAGGGAGATCACGGCGGAGTAGATGCAGTAGGCGGAGAATTTCGTCCGCTCCGCCATCGCGCCGGACACGATCGTCGCCGTGGTGGCGCAGAACACGAGGTTGAATACGAACGTGGACGCGCCGGTGAAGCCGCCGTCCGCCGGGGAGGCGATGAACTCCTTGAAGTGCAGGAACAGGTCGAGGTTGGGCCTGCCGATCAGACCGAAGAACGTGTCCTCGCCCATCATCAGCGAGTAGCCCAAAAGCGAGAAGACGACCGTGCCGATGCAGAAGTCCATCAGGTTCTTCATGATGATGTTGCCGGCGTTTTTCGCACGGGTAAAGCCCGTCTCGCACATCGCGAACCCGGCCTGCATCCAGAACACCAGAGCCGCGCCTATCAGAAACCAGAATTCTACAGACATTGATTTTTACCTCAATTGAATGGATATACGAGCCCTTCCTTATTCCGCGCTTTTTGAACGCGTCCTGTTCTCTGTAAGCGTCCTGTACGCTTCGGGGAAGGGGATGGTTTGCGTGTGCTTATTTCACGGAGAACAGCAGCTCGCCGTAGGTCGGGAACGGCCAGTATTTAGCCGCCGAGGTCGTCTCCGCCTCGTCGCAGGGGGCGCGCAGCGCCGCCATTTTCGCGATGACCTCGTCGCGGATGAAGAACGCCTGTTCGGTGATGTCGCCCTTCATATCCAGCTCCGTCACGGCGGCTTCGAGCGCCTCGGTCGCCTCGTCGATGCGGTCGGTGAGGGCGGAGAGCTTGCGGAGCTGCTTCATCT
>CAJOFW010000047.1 GCA_905234005.1 uncultured Oscillospiraceae bacterium | reverse complement strand
GGAGCGATCAGAACTCGCCCTCGTAGTTGTCGGCGTTGTCGATCGTGATCAGATCGGGCACGTAGCTCTGCTGATACTCGATGGAGCCGTTCGCGGCGTACTCGTTGATAGCATCCACGACGAGCTGCGCGGTCAGCGCGGTCGGGGTGTAGGTAGTGGTGACCATCTTGCCGTCCTTGATGGCCTGGATGGCCTCGACCTGGCCGGTGATGGAGTAGACCTGGATGTCGTCGCGGCCGGCCTCGGCGATGGCGTTCACGCCGCCGAGGGTCAGGTCGTCGTCCATGCCGTAGAGGACGTTGATCTGGTCGCCGTAGGTGGAGATGAAGTCAGCCATGGAGTCCTGCGCGGCGGTGCGGTCGGAATGGCACCAGGCGGTGTCGCCGAGGATGGTGTAGTTGGACTCTTCGGCGATGGTGGCCTCGAAACCGGCCTTGCGGTCGATGTAGTCGGCCTGACCGGCGTTGCCGCCGATTTCCACGATGCCGAGGCCGGCGTCCGCGCCGTTTGCGGCGATCAGAGCCTCAGCCAGCTCAACGCCCATGGCATAGTTGTCCGGGCCGCAGAACGCGACGGCGGCGTCATGGGCCTCCTCGGCCACGTCGGTGCCAACCAGGAAGACGGGGATATCCTCGTCGTAGGCGGCCTCGACCCAGTCGATGGCAAGCTCGGCGTCAGCGGGGAAGATGACGAGATAGTCGGGATCCTGGTCGATCAGGGTCTCGATCTGCTGGCCCTGGAGGACGGCGTCGCCCTCAGCGGCGAGCGCGGAGAACTCCCAGCCCTCGGCCTCCACGTCGGCCTGCAGGTTGTCCTGCAGGAAGTGGGTCAGGGGCGCGATCGCGTAGGCGATCGTGGAGTACGCGACGGGGAATACGCGACGGTCACCTTGCCGTCGCCGTTGCGGTCGAGATCGCCGCCGGCGGCAGCAGGGGCGGCCTCCTCGGCGGGAGCGGCCTCCTCAGCGGGGGCAGCCTCCTCCTCAGCGGGGGCGGCGGCACTGTCGGAGCTTGAACCGCAGGCGCACAGTGCGAGAACCATGGCCAGAGCAAGCAGAAGTGCAAGAAGCTTTTTCATCGGTTTGTCGGTTTCCTTTCTGAATAAAATATATATGAAGCCGCTTGCGCGGGATCATTTACGTTTTCCTGCGGGAGGACAGGGCGTCCACAAGCAGGATGACGATGAGCAGCGTGCCGGACACGAAGTTCGACCACTGCTGCGGCAGCAGCAGCATATCGAGCGCCTTGGAGATGATGCGCATGATGAGCACGCCGGAGAGGACGTTGATCATCGTGCCCTTGCCGCCGACCATCTTGATGCCGCCGATGACGCAGGCGGAGATCGCGAAGACGTCCTTGCCCTCGCCGAGGGTGTACGTCACGCCGCTGGAGTCGGAGGCGAACAGGACGCCGGCGCAGGCGCAGAACAGGCCGCAGAGCAGAAACGCCATGAACGTCGTGTTTTTGGTGTTGATGCCCGCGAACGCGCCGGCCTCGGGGTTGTCGCCGGTGATGTACAAAGCGTTGCCGAAGCGGGTCTTGTACAGCAGGAAGTACATGAGCGCGAGCACGACGACGAAGATAATGATCGTGACGGTGAGCCACTTGGTATCGAAGAGCTGCGCCTTTGCGAGGCCCTTGAGGGCGTCCTTGTTTTCCTTGAGCGGCGAGAGCGCGCCGTTTTCGGTGAAGTAGTAGGAGAAGCCCTTGTAGATGTAGTTTGTCGCGATGGTGGCGATGAGCGGATTCACGCCGATTTTTGTGACGACGAGGCCGTTGATCGAGCCGGTGAGCATGCCGACGACCAGCGCGGCGAGGGCGGCGACGATCATGCTGCCGGTGGCGTTCAGGACGAGCACGCACACGATGGCGGCGGTGCAGACCTGATAGCCGACGGACAGGTCGATGTTGCCGGTGATCATGACGAGGGCAAGGCCCAGCGCCACGAAGCCGTAAAGACTTGCCTGGATGAGGATGGTGTTGATGCTCTTGCCGTTGAAGCCGTCCACCACGAACGACGCGATGATGAGAAGCACCAGCACGATGGCGACGGAGTTATAGTCCGCGATGAGACGCTTGAAGCGGCGCGGAGCGGCGATATTCTCTTTCACAGCCTGTTCCTCCTTGCTTTGATAACGTCGAGGCTCAGCGCCGCAACGAGGATGATGCCGGTGACGATGCTCTGGATGTATTCGTTCATGCCGAGGAACGTGAAGCCCGTGGTCATGAAGCCGATGAACAGGAAGCCGAGCACGGTGCCGAACATCGTGCCCTTGCCGCCGGCGATGCTGGTGCCGCCGACGACGACCGCGAGGATGACGTCCATCTCCGTGCCGCCCGCGGCCTGCGGGTTCGCGGAGGTGGAGCGGGCGATCATGACGATGGCCGCGAGCGCGGAGCATATGCCTGTCAGGATGTAGGCGATCAGGATCTGGAGACGGTCGCGGATGCCGGAGAACTTCGCCGCCGTCTGGTTCGCGCCGATCGCGTAGAGCTGCTGGCCGAAGACCGTCCGCTTGAGGACAAACCAGAAGACAGCGACGACGACCGCCATGATGATGACGGGCACCGGGAAGATCCACAGGCTGCCGGAGCCGATCACGTCAAAGAGCTTCGACTCCGCTCTCTGCGTGAAGCCGGAGCTGATGATGAGCGCGAGCGCGTAGAAGATGGAGGTCGTGCCCAGCGTGGAGATGAAGGCGTTTAAGCGCAGCGGGCCGACGAGGACGCCGTTGAACGCGCCGCACAGAGCGCCGATCAGGAGCGTGAGCAGGATAGCGCCGACGGGGCCGACGCTTTTTGTGAGCAGAGCGCAGATGACGGTGAGGAGCGTCATCATGTTGCCGACGGACAGGTCGATGTTTCCCGTGATCATCACGAGTGTCATGCCGCAGGCGATGATGCCGATGTAGGTCTGCTTGCGGAAGATATTCATGATGTTCGTGGAGGTGAGGAACGTACCGCCCGTGATCATCGGCGCCAGAACGGAGATGATGACGATGAGGACGATCATCGCGAGGATGACCGCGCTCGCGTCGAGCGCCATAAAGCGCTTCACGTAGCCTTTGAGCTTATTCATTACGGCTTACCTCCCAGCGAGCAGGCGAGGACCTTCTCACGCGTCAGCTCCGGCGTGATCGGGAGCTGGGCGGTCTGATTGCCCTCAAAGATGGTGACGACGCTGTCGCACACGCCGAAAATTTCCTCGATCTCGGAGGATACGACGATGACGGCCATGCCGGAGCCGGCAAGCTCGTTGATGATGTCGTAGATCTCGGCCTTGGAGCCGACGTCGATGCCGCGTGTCGGCTCGTCGAGGATGAGCAGCTTCGGCTCCATCGTGAGCCACTTGGCGAGAACGACCTTCTGCTGGTTGCCGCCGGAGAGGTTGCCGGCGAGCTGGTGGATGGAGGGCGTCTTCGTGCGCATGGCGGTGATGTACCTGTCGGCGTCCTCCGCCTGACGTTTCCGGTCGATGACGCCGCCGTTCGCGAGCTGCGGCAGCTTGACGATCGTGGAGTTCAGGAGGATGCTCAGCCGGAGCATGAGACCCTCCTTCTTGCGGTCCTCGGTGCAGAAGCCGATGCCCTTCCTGATGGCGTCCGGGGGAGAGCCGGCGCGGATGGCCTCGCCGTTTAACGTGACGGTGCCGGCCGAGGGCTTGTCGGCGCCGAAGATGGCGCGCATGATCTCGGAGCGGCCCGCGCCCACGAGACCGAAGAAGCCGAGCACCTCGCCCGCGTGGACCTGGAAGGTCACGTCGCGGAATTTCTCGCCGCACAGACCCTGTACGTCGAGGATGACCTCGCCCCTGCTGCGGCCGGTCTTCTCGGGGTACTGCTTGTCGAGCGGGCGGCCGATCATGTTCGCGATCAGGATCTCCTGCGTCGTGTCGGCGGTGTTCATCGTGATGATGTTCTGGCCGTCGCGAATGACCGTGATGCGGTCGGACAGCTGCATGACCTCGTCGAGGTGGTGGCTGATGTAGACGATCGCGATGCCGCGCTGCTGGAGGATGTCGATGATCTTGAAGAGGGTCTCGGTCTCCGCCTCGGAGAGGGAGGAGGTCGGCTCGTCCATGATGATGCAGCGGGCGTTGCGCGTGACGGCGCGGCCGATTTCGATCATCTGCTGCTGGCCGACGGAAAGCTCGCCCGCCGGGGTTCTGGGCGAGACGTTGAGGTTCAGAAGATCGAGGATCTCCTGGGCGTCGCGGTAGAGCTTTTTGTGGTCGATCAGAACGCCCTTCATGGGCAGGTTGCCGATGAAGAGATTCTGCGCCACGTCAAGCTGCGGTGCGATGGAGAGCTCCTGGTACACGCAGGACACGCCGAGCGCGATGCCCTCCTGGGTCGAGTGGATGTGGACGGGCTGGCCGTCGATGAAATACTCGCCGCCGTCCGCCTGATGGGCGCCGGTCATGACCTTGATGAGCGTGGATTTTCCCGCGCCGTTTTCGCCGCACAGGGAATGTACCTCACCGGGGTAGAGCGTGAAGCAGACATCCGAAAGAGCCTTCACGCCCGGGAAAACCTTTGTGATGTTCCTCAGCTCGATAAGAGGCACACGTTCCTCCGTCATGGGCTCACCTCCTGTTTTCAATTATATAAAACAATTATACCATCGTTCAAATCCGATTTCAACCGGAAAACTGCGCCGCGGACAAATTTTCCGGGAAACCCGGATGCGATTGCCCATACAATTGCCTGTACATTCACATATACAAAAGCGGCAGACGGACGATGTCGAGGCCCTGCCCCCCGGCGTACAGGACGGTGTTCTTCGTCCCGCCGGGGGCGCCGGAATACGCCGCGATGAGACGGCGCGAGCGGTCGACCATCCAGCGGTTTCGCTCCATCATGCAGCCCGCGGTATACGCGCTGTGGAGGCAGACGCGGCTGTCGCATTCGACGGACAGGTCGAAATAGCGCTTCTGCCACGACGCCGGCCAGCCGCGCTCCTGCCCGTCGAAGGGGATCACCGCCGTGAGCGTCACGTCCGGGCGTTCGTCCCGGAGGGCGACGACGGCCTCGCCGAAGTAGATGTCCCCGCCCATGGCCATGCCGCACAGGAAGCGGCGAAAGCCGTCCCTGTACGCGTCCGCGACGGCGTCCGCGAGCATGAGCCGCAGCGCCGCGCAGCCCGGGGCCGATTCGTCGTAGCCCCAGGGGAGCTTGGCGGGCCGGTGGCCGGTGAAGCAGCAGGTGACGGCGCGCCCCTCCTCGCCGATCAGAAAATCAAATGTATTGTCCATGTATGTATTATCCATGTCGGTATTATAGCACGGTTTTTCGGAAAAGGGTATTGCAATATCACGCCGATGTGGTATAATGACAGCGTCTTCAGGGCGGGGTGAAAGTCCCCACCGGCGGTAAAGCCCGCGAGCGCGTAAGCGCTGAGCCGTTGCAACTACGGCGCCGACAGTCACAGTCTGGATGGAAGAGGACGGCCGATTGCGTATGAGCCACGCAGTGTATCGCCATAATTTTCTGTGCGCCCGGAAGTGATTCCGGGTGATTTTTTTGCCCTTAAATTACAAGACACCGGAGGAAACCATGGCAAATCCCAACACCCGGCGCATCAGCGCCAAAACCGTCGCGACGATCGGCATGCTCTGCGCCATCGCGTTCGTCGCGAAGCTCGTATCGAACATCATCCCCACGGTATCGGGCTTTCTTTCGTTCGACCTCAAGGACGTGGTCATCGTGATCGCGGGCTTCATGCTGGGCGCTCTGCCGGCGGCGGTCATTTCGGTCATCGTGTCGGTTATCGAGATGCTGACGATCAGCAGCACCGGCCCGATCGGCCTCATCATGAACGTGCTCGCGAGCTGCTCGTTCGCCTGTGTCGCCGCCGCGATCTACCGGCGCGACCGACACATGAAGAGCGCCGTCATCGGCCTGGCGGCGGGCGTTGTATGCATGACGGTGATCATGCTGCTGTGGAACTGGCTCATCACGCCGCTCTATATGAAGGTGCCGCGTGAGACGGTCGTGGGGATGCTGATCCCCGTATTCCTGCCGTTCAACCTCGTGAAGGGCGGCATCAACGCGACGCTCGCGATGCTGCTGTACAAGCCCGTCGTGACGGCGCTGCGCAGGGCCGGTCTCGTCGAGGCGTCGTCCTCCGGCGGCGGACGGAGCGTCAGGTGGGGCGCGGTCGTGGTCTCGGTCGTGCTGCTCGCGACGTTCGTTCTCTGGGCGCTCGTGCTGATGGGCGTCATCTGATTTTCCGGCTGCCGCGTCACCGCCGCGCAGAGATGCGGGCTTGTGTTTGCGGGCGGCTTCTGGTATACTGGTCGCTGTCATTGGGTATTTTTGTCCGGCGCTCATCCCTGATGAGCGCCGGTTTCTCTGTTGTATGGAGGCATGAACATGAGGCTGCTTCTCGCGGAGGACGAGCGGGCGCTCTCGGACGCGCTCACGGCGATCCTCACGAACGCCCGCTACGCCGTGGACGCGGTGTACGACGGGCAGGAGGCGCTCGATTATCTCGAGAGCGTCGAGTATGACGGCGTGATCCTCGATATCATGATGCCGCGTGTGGACGGGCTTACGGTGCTCAGGAGGCTCCGGGCCGCGAAGAACGCGGTGCCCGTGCTGCTGTTGACGGCGAAGAGCGAGATCGACGACCGGGTGGCCGGCCTGGACTGCGGCGCGGACGACTACCTCACAAAGCCGTTCGCGGCGAAGGAGCTGCTGGCCCGTATCCGGGCGATGACGCGCCGCCAGCCGGCGCTGCGTGAAAACGACCTCAGCTTCGGCGGCGTGACGCTCCGGCGATCGGATTTCACGCTCTGCGGCCCGGCGGGGGAGGCCCGGCTCGCGGCCAGGGAGTTTCAGGTCATGGAGCTTCTGATGGCGAACCCCGGGCAGGCGATCCCGACCGAGCGGTTCCTCGAGAAGATATGGGGCTACGACACCGAGGCGGAGATCAACGTCGTATGGGTGCACCTCTCGGCGCTGCGAAAGAAGCTCGCCGCCGTCGGCGCGGACGTGCGCATCCGGGCGTCACGCGGTCTCGGGTACGTCCTGGAGGAGCTGTCATGATCCGGCGGCTCCGGCGCAGCTTCGTCACGGTGACGATGCTCTCCGCGGCGCTCGTGCTCGTCGTGCTCATGGGCGTCGTGAACCTCACAAACTACGCCGAGCGCATAAGCTCCGACAGGGAGATTCTCGCGTATCTCGTCGAAAACGGCGGCCGCTTCCCGCCGACCGGCGGCCGGGGCGGCGAGCACGGGCGGAGCATCACGGCCGAGACGCCGTATGAGACGCGGTTTTACACTGTCCTTCTGAATCCGGAGGGACAGGTGATCTACGCCGACACGGCCCAGGTCGCCGCGATCACACGCGAGGAGGCGGAGACAACGGCGCAGGCGCTGTACGCGTCCGGCCGGGACGCGGGACGGACTGGCATCTATCGCTTCGCTGTCATAGAATACGACGGCGGCGACACGCAGTACGTCTTTCTCGATTGCGGCCGCAGCATCATGGCGGCGCGGGCGTTTCTCGTCAACAGCATGATCGTGACGGCGGCGGGCCTTCTCGTGCTGTTTTTCATTGCGAGGGCGCTGTCCGGCCGGGCGGTGCGGCCGATCGTCGAGGGCTACGAGAAGCAGAAATCGTTCATCACGAACGCCGGACACGAGCTGAAGACCCCGCTGGCGGTCATCGAATCGAGCGCCGAGGTGGTGGAGCTGGAGCACGGCGAGAGCCAGTGGACGCGTGCCATCCACACGCAGACAAAGCGCCTCGCCGCCCTGACCGAGGAGCTTGTCGCCCTCGCGCGCATGGACGAGGGCGCGGCGCGGCTCACACTCGAGGAGCTGGATCTCTCCGCGCTCGCGGCGGAAACGCTCGAGCCTTACGCGATGATGGCGGAGCAGCGCGGCCTCCCGTTTGAAACGAGGCTGCGGCCCGGTCTTCGCGTCCGGGCGGACAGGGCCGCCGCCGAGAAGATCATCACGATCATGGCCGACAACGCGGTCAAGTACACGACCGACGGCGGCGCGATCCGATTCACGCTCTCCCGCGAGGCGGGCCGCGCCGTCCTGCGCTCCGAAAACCCGGCGGAGGGCCTTTCGCAGGGACGGCAGGAGCGGTTTTTCGACCGCTTCTACCGGGCGGACGACTCACGCGGCGGCGCGCCCGGCTACGGACTCGGCCTGCCGCTGGCGCGCTCCCTCGCCGAGAGCATGGGCGGCCGGATGTACGCCGAAAGCCCGGACGGGCGGCGTCTCGTCGTGACCGTCCGGTTCGGATGAGCCGCCCGGAACAGGGATGACCGGCGGTAAATACCGCAGTTTCTTGTGCCGGTTTGCAAAACAAATCTTGCAAATGGGTTAATGATAGGTTATACTACAAAAGTTATTGCTTTCATACGATTTCCATCTATTTCCAAAACAACAAATCAAACTGGAGGTGTGTGCAGCTTGAAAACCGCACATAAGCTACTGTCCCTGCTCCTGGCGCTCGCCATGCTCCTGGCGATCGCGCCGGCGGCTCTGGCGGAAAACGACGACTTAATCACCGATGTTACCGATGAGGCGGCGCCGCCGAACGCGGAAACGCCGACGACGGAGGACGTGGATTTCGATATCATCGATATCGACGCCGACGAGCCGGCTCCGCCCGTTGACGAGGCCGCTCTGCCTGATGACGAGGCCGTCGCGGAAAACGCCTCTTACTCGATATCCGAGGTCGGCACGGCGCTGACCACGGAGGCGAGCTACAGCCTGCGCATCACCGGACAGCCGTCCGATTTCACCGGCGAATCCGGCAGCACGGCGAAATTCACCGTTACGGCGCGGGGGCTTGGCATCTCCTATTCCTGGCAATACAGCACAGACAGCGGCAAGACCTGGCAGAAGGCCTATCTCGGCGGCAGCACGCAGACCGCCGCCACGCTGTCCGTTACCATATATGATCACAGGGACGGCTATATGTTCCGCTGCGTCGTCAGC
>CAJOFW010000046.1:2403-10518 GCA_905234005.1 uncultured Oscillospiraceae bacterium | reverse complement strand
CTCCGGCTCTGCAGCGTCCGGTTCCGATTCCTCCGGCTCCGAAGTCTCCGGCTCCGGCTCCGGGCTGAGGTGCTTCGGCTCCTGCTCTGCGATCGGGAGCGCCTCGTCGTCCGGTTCCTCCGGGCCGTCCGGGCTCAGGTGCCGCGGCGAGTGCGCCGCCGCCTCGGCCTTCATGGCCTTCTTCCTTTCGTACATCGCCTGATCGGCCCGCTTGAGCAGGTCGTCGAGCGTGTCGTCCAGCGCCGGATCCCACGCGGCGTAGCCCAGCGCGGCGGAGATGCGCTGCCACGGCGGCAGCGACTCGTCCGCCTGACGGGCGCGGATGCCCCTGTACAGCGTGTCGATCAGCCTGTCGCTCTTTCGGTAGTCCTGGTTTTCGAGCACCACGGCGAACTCGTCGCCGCCGAGACGGAACACGGCGGAGTGCTTGAAGACCGTGCAGATCAGGCCGCAAAGCTCCTGAATGGCCAGGTCGCCCTTGTCGTGGCCGTAGTTGTCGTTGAACTTCTTGAGGTCGTTCAGATCGACCATCGCGAGGCCGAACGCCGCCTTGCCGGTTTGGATTTCCTCCTTCAGTCGGTCGCACATGAGGTCGAAGGCCCGCTTGTTGCGCACCTTGGTCAGAGCGTCGATGTTCGCGAGATAGCCCATCTCGTCGGCCCGTTCACGGGTGACGCTCAGCTCCTGCGACATATTGAAGAGGCTGTCGATGTAGCCCTTGATGTTCTTCTCCATCTGCGCCATCGAGCCTGCCAGCGCCTCGATCTCGTCGCCGGTGTGGATGTTGAGATCGGCGAACAGGGAGCAGCAATCGCCGCTCTCCGCGCCGTTGAAGCCGACGGACGCGTCGGACAGGGCGTTGATCGGACGCACGATGAACCGGTTGACGAGCACGATGCCGCCGAAGCTGACAACCACCGCCAGAAGCAGCAGCGCCAGCGCGGTGATCGTGAGATACAGATGCTGCATATGCATCATCTCGTTCATGGAGATGTCAACGCAGGCGTAGCCGACAATCTCTCCGGCGAGGTTGTGGATCGGCGCGCCGGCGGAGACGAGCCAGCCGTATTCAGCGGTATTGGTGAGGTACGGGGGGAACCCGATCTCCGGGTTGTGCAGAATCTCCGTGCCGGCGTACAGCGGGTCGATGCAGCCCGGCGGGCAGACGTCCTCGTAGGCGGCGTCCACGAGGTAAATGACATTCTCAAGCTCCGCGTCGACCCAGTCGAGGTAGATGCAATCCACGTCGTTCACGTCCTGTATAAGCCGCAGATCGTGCCGGAGCGCCATGAAGTCCTCGGTCTGCTCCACCTGCCGGAACAGGGCGAGGTAGTCGTAGAACTCGTCCGTGCCCCATTCGGTGCTCGAAACCTTGTTCTCCGCGCTGTCGTAGATGGCGAGGATCTGGTCACGCAGACGGGTGACGCGCTCCGCGTCCACGGTGACGGCGACGGTGCTGCTCAGGGACGAGGAGTAGTCCGAATACTGCGTCCGGATGATGTCGCGGATGATCTTGCTGCAGGCCAGGATGGACACGATGCTGATGAGCAGGACGATCGAGACGATCAGCACCGTCGTTTTCTTTCTGAGGGAGAATCTCATGGCGTAAACCTCCTGTGGATATGGAAGCTGACGATATGGTAATTGTGGAAAAGCCGATAATAAGACAACTATATACAATTAGAGCATATTTTGCATTTTCCGTCAAGACCCGCGTGAATACCGCGCACGGTCAGGACAGCAGCGCGAGAAGCTCCTCGTTCGACATGGCGGTGATGGATGTGCTCTCGCCGCTGAGGATCGCGTCGGCGAGATCGCGCTTTGCCTCCTGCAGGGCCAGAATGCGCTCCTCGATCGTGTCCTTCACGATCATGCGGTAGACCGTGACCTGCTTTTCCTGGCCGATGCGGTGGGCGCGGTCGGTGGCCTGGTTCTGGGCGGCGACGTTCCACCACGGGTCGTAGTGGATGACCACGTCCGCGCCGGTCAGGTTGAGGCCGGTGCCGCCGGCCTTCAGGGAGATCAGAAATACGGGCGTATCGCCCTCGTTGAAATCCCGCACGAGCCGGGCGCGCTGCTCCTTCGGCGTTCCGCCGGTGAGCTTGTAATACGGGATGTTTTCGCGGCGCAGATCCTCCTCGAGCAGGGCGAGCATGGACGTAAACTGCGAAAACAGCAAAAGCCGGTGTCCGCCGACGATGGCGCTCTCGATCAGCTCAAGGCACGCCTCACGCTTGGCGCTGCCGCCGTCGTAGTCCTCAAACAGCAGCGACGGGTCGCAGCAGATCTGCCGGATGCGGGTAAGCTCCGCGAAAATCTGCATTTTGTCCTGCCCCGTGCCGCCGCCGTCCGTCAGAAGCTTTTTCATGCGGACGACCTGTCCGTCGTACACCCTGCGCTGCGCGTCCTCGAACCGGGTGTAGCGCACCTCCTCGAGCTTCGGGGGCAGATCCTTGAGCACGTCCTCCTTGCGCCGGCGCAGGATGAACGGCGCGGTCATGCGTTTGAGCCGCTCCGTGGCCGCCGCGTCCTTTCGCTTTGTGATCGGCGCCTCGAACCGCCGCGAGAATTCGGCGTGGTCGTACAGAAACCCCGGCATCAGGAAATCGAATATGCTCCAAAGCTCCGCGAGCCGGTTTTCGATCGGCGTGCCGGTCAGGGCGAACCGCCGGTCGGCCCGGACGGCCTTGACCGCCTTCGTCAGCGCGGCCTTCTGATTTTTGATGTACTGCGCCTCGTCGAGCACCATCACGGAAAAGCGCTTTTCGCCGTACGACGCGATGTCCTGCCGCAGGAGGTCGTAGCTTGTCACGAGAACCGTGCGCCCGTCCGCCTCCCGGACGCGTCTGCGCCGGGATACGGCCGTTCCGGCGATGACGTTCACGTCAAGCCCGGGCGCGAAGCGCTCAAACTCGGCCTGCCAGTTGTAGATGAGGGACGCCGGACACACGACGAGGCACAGCCCGCCCTCGCCGGCGTCCAGCAGCGACTCGAGCAGGGCGATCGTCTGCAGCGTCTTGCCGAGGCCCATCTCGTCCGCGAGAATGCCGCCGAAGCCCGCCGCCGCGAGCGTGCGCAGCCACTTGTAGCCGTAGGTCTGGTAGGGCCGCAGCACCTCCGCCTGGGCGTCGGGCGGCTCGTAGTCCGCGTCCCGGATCGTGCGGAAGTTTTTCACCAGCGCCCGATAGGTGCGGTCGCGGCTCGATACGAGGGCGTCGTGCTCCTCGAGCAGGGTGTCGAGGTACAGCGCCCGGTACAGCGGCACGGAGGCGCTTGCGCCGATGACGTCGGCGGCGTTCAGATCCATGCCGTCCATCATCGTCTCGAGCGCCTCAAACCGGTCGCCGTCCGTCAGATCGACGAACGCCCCGCTGCGAAGGCGGTGGTATTTTTTGCGCAGCCGGTAGCTCTCGAGCACGGCCAGAAGCTCCGCCGGCTCCATATCCTTTGAGAGCACGGAGATGTCCAATAGCCCGCTCTCGATCGACACGCCGACGCGAAGCTGCGGCGCGGGGCGAAGGCCGCTGCGGCGGAAGGCGTCGCTGCCCTCGGTCGTGCCGAAGCGGTTCAGCTCCGCGACGCCGTCGGTCAGGAGCCTGTACAGCGCGTCCTCCGAAAACGGCTCTGTAAACATCCGCTGTTCGGGATCGTAATCGGAAAAGTACCGCCGCACGGCCTGCTCGACCCTGGCCTCCTGCGCCGCGTCACGGCGCCTGTCACGCTTTTCGGCGGGCAGGGGCGACGCGTCGTCCGTCCCGTAGGATACGAGCGCCTGACAGGTGACGCGCCCGTTTTCCTCGTCGACGTCGAGCCGGAACGTGAACGCCGGCTCCGGCGGCAGCAGCGCCGTCACCGCCTCGGCGCAGTCGTCTTGCAGCTCCACATACGGGCTGTCCTCGAGCCGGGGCAGGATGCGATAGTAAAACTCCGCGAGCCTTTCGCGGCCTACCCGGAACCGGATGCTGCCCTCCGCGTCCGCCGCCGCCCGGAACGGCTTCAAAAACCGCTCCTCCTCCCGGGTGATCCGGCTGAGGCTGCCGGGGCTGAAGATGTAACCGCCGGCGCTGCCCCGCAGAACCGAGGGCATATTGCCCGTGACCAGCACGCCGATAAGACCGCCGTCCTCCCCCGTGACGGGCGAGGTGGCGAGCGTCACACGGGGCGATCGGTGGGCGACGAGGATGCTGCCCTCGCCGCTGTCCCGGTCCCGGTAGTCGTATACGCCGCCCTCGGCGAGGTCATAGAAGTGGTCGAGCGAGGCCCCGGTCAGCGTCTCACGGGCGCGGGCGGTCAGGGAGGGAGTGTAAAAGCTCCGCTGCCGGAGGCGCGAATTGACGCCCTGCACCTCGCTTGCGCGGCGCTGGATAAACATGAGCCAGCGTTCGCTGTCCTCGTCGAAGTCCATCGCGGCAAAGTCGATCCGCACGGTTTTCGTCGGGGCGAAGACCGTCTCGTCCTCCACGGCGCTCAGAAAATCGCCGAACGAGCGCAGGATCGCGCTCCGGCCGCCGCTCAGCCCGACCTTGAACGAGAGCACCGCCTCGCCCTCCTCCATCGAGATGCGCGGCGCGAGTGTGACGCAGCGGTTTTTCTTCCGGACGGCCGTCTCGGTTTTCTCCGCCTGCGCGGCGGATAGGGTCTCCATTTCCCGGAAGAAGCTGTCGCCCGGACGATCGGTCGCGTCGCCGGGGTCGTTCTCAAGGATGTATTCCCGCAGCCTTGTCAGATACGCCAGCGTGTGCTCACACAGCGGCGTGTTTCCGGCGGACAGCAGAAAGAAGTCCGGGTCGTAAAAGCCCGTGTAGTAGAGGGCGTGCGGATTGCATCCGCACAGACAGCCCGATATGCCGCCCTTTTCGACGACAAGGCGCACATCCCGCCGCTGCCTGTTATCGGTGACGACGCCGCGTGCCGACAGGCGCTGCCGGCCGTCTGTGCCGAATTCGATCGCGAGCGCGCCGAGGCTGACCGCGTCCCCGTCGAGAAGCTCCCGCGCCCGCCGAACGGCGTATTCGTTCGTTTTGAGCGGAAGGACGGCTTTTCTGATGTCGAAGAACGTCCCGTCGGCGTTGCCGCCGGGGAAGAACGACGCGGCGTCCACCGGGATGGCGCGAAGGCGCTCCGCCTCCTTTTTGCGTGCGGCGGCCTCCTCCAGCAGGCGCTGCTTCTCCAGCCGCTTTTGCCGCGCCTCCGGCGGCTCCTCGAACCGCCACGGCCCGTGCTCCTCCTCCCAGCGCAGCATCAGCGCCGCCTCATGGGGGCAGATGGCGCGGTTGTACCGCTTTCCGCGCTCCGACGTCATCTTCGACTGCTTCGAGCGGCAGGTACACGAGAACACCGCGTCGCCCCAGGTGTCGTCGTAGCCGTCCGGCGCGCTGTGAACGGATACCTCATACGCCTGCGCCGGCGTGATGATCAAGGCGTCGGCGGTGGTTTCCGTGCATCGGAAGTCGTGCAGGCGGTGCTTTTCAAGAAGCTCCCGGCCGCGCCGGATGATGTTCGGGGTGAAAAAACCCTCCCACTCAACGATCTGTACAAGGACGTCCTCCTGATCTGCGCCGGCCATGTTCCGCATTCCTCCTTCCGTGCCGATATGCGCGTAAACCCGCGCCTGCGCGTGTCAGCCACGCGGTGTGCCAATATCCGCTGTTACCGACTGTGAATCGACTATTAATATATTAAGCGCCGGACGCGATGTCAAGTACTTCAACCGTTTTGTAAACAGGTTCCCCTTGAAAAATAGAGAGGACGCGCCCAAAATATCCGCGGCGGGGCTTTGAATTTTTCCGCGCCTATGGTACAATGGAACAACAGAATGACAAAATACTATCATGGCGTCTGTATATTTACAGGAGGAAAACGTATGGCTTATGTAATCAACCAGACGCTCTGCTCCGCGTGCCACAGGTGCCGGACGGAGTGCCCCAAATCCGCGATCCGGTTCAAAAACGCCAAATACTGGATCGACCCCGACAAATGCGTCGCCTGCGGACGGTGCGTGAAGGTCTGTCACAACGGCTGCATCACAAACCCCGAAAAGCCCGCGCCGCGGCCCGAGCCGCACGACAGGCTCGTCAAGACCTGCGACGTGTGCGTGATCGGCGGCGGCGGCTCCGGGCTTGTCGCGGCGAACCGGGCGCAGGACGCCGGCAGAAGCGTCATCGTGCTCGAGAAAATGCACGAGGTCGGCGGCAGCTCGTGGTACGCGGGCGGCTTCCGCATCCACTGGTGCAAAAAGAGCGAGGGCTTCGGCCACGTCGACAACCGCAAGGCGAAGTTCGACGAGTTCTACGAAAAATCCGGCCGCAGCGTCGACCCGAAGCTGCTGGCCCGGATGTTCGAGG
Source organism: uncultured Oscillospiraceae bacterium (assembly GCA_905234005.1). Taxonomy (GTDB): domain Bacteria; phylum Bacillota; class Clostridia; order Oscillospirales; family Oscillospiraceae; genus CAJOIG01. The sequence goes on along the minus strand of CAJOFW010000046.1, from coordinate 4,174 downwards.
CCAACGAGCAGCACATCGACTGGCTCCTCGACCGGCACGACGCCGAACGCGCCTTCGAGATCACGACCGGGCACATGGGCCCCGGGCCCGAGGCGGTCATGATGCACCCACGCGGGGCGTGGTACGACGCGGGCAAGCGCATCGACCGCATGATCGGCCCCGGCGAGGTCGGCTCCGAGATGGCGCTGTTTCTGCAGGAGGAGTTCCTGAAGGGCGGCGGCGAGCTGCTTCTGAAGACCCGTGCCGTGAAGCTTCTGACCGACGACGCCGGCGGCGTGCGCGGCGTGCTGGCCGAGGACGGCGGCGGCGAGATCGAGATCCGCTGCAAAGCCGTCGTCGTGGCCTCCGGCGCGTTCTCACGCAACCGGGAGCTTATGCGTAAATTCCAGCCCATCTTCTGCGAGGACGAGGGCAGGGAGCCTGTCCACATCTTCACCGGCGCGGGCTGCACCGGCGACGGCATCACGATGTGCTCCGCCCTCGGCGCGGACATCGACTACAAAAACCGCCGCGTCGTCCTCTTCGGGCCGATGCGTCACCCGTACCCGTGCGCGAGCATGGCGATCTTCCAGTGTCACGACGGCTTCGAGATCGGCAGCGACGGCACGCCGTTCCACGGCTCCATGGGCGTGGAGATCAGCGCCCTCACAAAGGACCCGCGCTGGTTCGGGTGGAAGATACTCGACGACAATATGTGTGAGACGGCGATCCGGGAGGCGATGGAGGAGCCGCCGCAGTCGCCCGGCATGGATCTGCCCAGATTCCAGGCGCGCTGGCGCGAGGTGCTGGCGGAGGAGGCGCTCGACAACGCCGTCGTGATCGCCGACACGCCGGAGGAGCTGGCCGAAAAGCTCGGCGTCGACGCGGCCGGACTTGCCGCGCAGATCGCGGCTTACGACGAGGGCACGAAAAACCCGCCCCCGACGCCGCCGGATATGCCCGATTTCATGCGCCCGAAGCACCCGCCCATCCCGTTCGGGAAGGCCCCGTACTACGCGGTCAAAATGAAAATGTTCCACGAGAACGCGATCGGCGGCATGACGATCGACGAGAACGCCCGCGTCCTGCGGGACGGCGAGCCGATCCCCGGCCTGTACGCCTGCGGCGACACGACACGCGGCATCATGTTCGCGGGCGACCTGTCCGTGAGCTACCTCGAGGGCGTGTTCTCGTCGCTGACGATGGCGTACGACGAGGGCTTCATCGCCGGTACCGAGGCCGCCGCGTATGCGGGTTGACACGCGGCGCGAAAACCGCTAAAATAATCACAAGCTGCAATCCGAACGAGCCGCCGCCCCCGCGGCGGGAAAGGAAACGCGGCATATTCGCCGCCCGGAAAACGCCATGGAAAACAATTCGTCCGGCGCGCCGTCCGTCCCGGCGGACGAGCCGGTGTTCGTGAACGTCACGCATATGGATCGCGAACGGTACTTCGAGGCCGTGCGTGCCCGGGCGAAAAACGGACGGAATCTTGCGCTGACCGCCGGCGGCGTGATCGCGGCGGCGGCCGGGCTTCTGATGGCGAGCCGGTGGGTCGCGGTGCTCGGCGTCGTGATCTTCGCGCTCACGGCCGCGTCGCCCGGCGTCATCGGGCGGCGGGATTACAGCCGCCTGTGCGAGCGGCACCCCGGCGGGCGGTGGGAGAAGACTGTCCGGTTCTATCCCGACCGGCTCGAGACCGACGACGGAAACGGCAACGTCGCCGCCGCCGCGTACGCCGACATCCGGCGCGAATGCGCCTATAAGCGGATGTACGTGCTGGACTTCGGCG
>CAJOFW010000046.1:0-2274 GCA_905234005.1 uncultured Oscillospiraceae bacterium | reverse complement strand
GTCGATTAACAGGGTGATACCCTGCGAAAGAAATAATTTGAAGGAGAACGAGTACATGAAAAAGAACACCCTGAGACTGGCGTCTCTGATCCTGGCGCTTGCCATGATCCTCTCGATGGCCGCCTGCGGCGGCGGCAGCGCCGATACGGCCGCCGACGCCGCCCCGGCCGCCGATCAGGCAGCACCCGCCGCGGACGACGCCGCCCCCGCCGCCGAGCCTGCGGCCGACGCGAATCCGAACGCCACGGTCGGCGACGACGGCATGACCATCATCGCGGACGACGGCTCCGCCGTGCAGCTCGGCGGCACGCTGACGACCTACTGGTCCGAGTTCTACAACGAGTTCGACCCGAGCGTCAACGACAACCGCAACTTCGTCACGTTCTACACCGACATGCTGTGGAACGTCGACTGGGACGGCGACCGCTCCGACTACAACTTCAACTCCTCGTATCTCGACATGGATCACGAGGCCGGCCAGATCGCGGAGTCCTGGGAGATCGCGGACGACTTCACGAGCATGACCGTGAAGATCCGGGAGGACGTGACGTTCCAGGACAAGACCTCCGTCGGCATCGACCCGCAGTATGACGTCTACGGCGGCCGCGGCGTCACCGCGAACGATGTGAAGTACACCTACGACCGCATCATGGGCTTCGAGGGCATCGAGCGCGTAGCGATGGATCAGACCGACTGGCCCACCGCCCTCGCCATGCTCGCGTCCGTGGAGGTAGTCGACGACTACACCGTGAAGTTCAACTTCAACACCGACAACGCCCTGGCCGTGAACAGCTTCATGACCCAGCTCGTCGGCATCTGCGGCCCCGAGTGGGACGAGCTGACAAGCGAGCAGAAGTCCGACTGGCACTACGCCGCCGGCACCGGCCCGTTCATCCTGACCGACTACGTGAACGACAACACCATGACCTTCGTGAAGAACCCCGGCTACTGGGATACCGACGCGGAGGGCAACCAGCTCCCGTATCTGGACGAGATCCGTCTTGTCCATATGTCCGACACGGCCACCATGCTCAGCTCGTTCATCTCCGGCGAGGTGGACATCCTCGCGGCGAACAACGTCCTGATCGACGACGACCAGGCGTCCACGCTCCCGGCGGATATGTATTACGCCGTGAAGTACATCGGCGACTGCCCCGCCGTCTGCATCAAGATCGGCAACAACCCCGTCCCGGCGCTGGCCAACGCCCGCGTCCGTGAGGCCATGCAGTACGCCGTCGACCTCGAGGCCATCAGCGCCTACAAGGGCTATACCTACGGCGACGACCTGAGCGAGAAGTCCTTCACGCTCTTCCTCAACAGCATCCCCATGAGCGACGTCTCCGGCTGGTCCGACGAGCTTGTCGCCTCCTACACGACGTATGACCCCGACCTCGCCAGGCAGATCCTCGAGGAGGAGGGCTTCGGCGACGGCTTCGCGTTCGACGTGTACCTGTTCCAGGCGCAGCCCATCGACTCCTTCCAGCTCGCGGCCGAGTACCTCGCCGCGGTCGGCATCACGATGAACATCATCGTCTGCTCCACCCCGCCCGAGATGAGCGCCCACGGCGGCGACGCGGACGACCCCGCCTCCATGTACGGCTCCACGGGTCTCGACCGCATCTCCTCCGTGCCCATGGTTCTGCGCTCCGACGGCTTCATGAACAACAACCACCAGCAGGACGAGGACGTCGACGCGAAGGTCGACGCGTTCGTCGCGGCGTCGACGCTCGACGAGCAGATCGAGGCCGCCAAGGCGCTGGATATGGCGTATATGTCCGGCCACTATCTGCTCCTCGTCAGCTACGGCCAGCAGTGGACCTGCTACTACAACAACCGCGTCCACGGCCTGCACGGCGAGCTGACGACGAAGAACTACTGGGCCGGCTTCATGTTCGCCCGCACCTGGGTCTCCGAGTAAGCAAAAATGCACACGTCCAGCCTGTCCGCCGGGGCATGCACCCGGCGGATGGGGACAATGGCCTTTGGCTGCGCGAATGTCAGTCAAAGGCCATTGCTGAATAACGGGCTTATACGAATCCCCGGTGAAAGGCCCGTTCCGATTGCGAAGCCGTTGCTTCGCGATTGACATTGGGAGGTGGAGAATTGGATCAAACCAGCGAGGTCATTCTGGATGTACAGCATCTGAAGACCTATTTTCTGAGCGGCCGTCACAACGAGACGGAAATGCGCGCCTCGGACGATCTGTCCTATCAGGTGCACAGGGGCGAGTTTGTCGCCATCGTGGGCGAGTCCGGCTCCGGCAAGAGCGTCGGC
>CAJOFW010000045.1:5813-14607 GCA_905234005.1 uncultured Oscillospiraceae bacterium | reverse complement strand
GGCGCTCGGCATCATCCGCCAGTCCCGGACACGGTTCAGCGCCGCCACCGGCCAGCGTCAGCGGCAGGGCGGCTCCGGGGATACGTGATACACAATACACATTATATTATTCCGTACAAATTATATATTTCCGCGTTTATCGCGAAAAACAGACACGGTGTGAAGCTGCTTCACACCGTGTCTGTTTCGTTTCCACTACATCTTGTGGTCTGCTCTCCGACGTAAAACTATGGCAAAAAATTCGTTGTCCGTAATCGCGGATTTTGCGGGAAAGGGTCTTGCAATTTCAATGCGGTGCCAGTATAATGGCTTCAGGTGGGGAGAAGTGGTGAATTGGTGCACATCCTTCCCATGAAACGGGAAGGATGTGAAGGCGAGTACCAACACACGCTGGACGCAAAGGGCCGCCTGTTCATACCCGCGAGGCTGAGGGAGGAGCTTGGCCCCGAATTCTACGTCACCATCTCCGCGGACACCTGTCTGTACGTATACAGCGCCGAGAGCTGGCGGGTGTTTTCCGAAAAAGCCGCCCAGCTCCCGACCGTACAGAAGCGGAAAACGCGTGTTCTGTTCGCGTTCGCGGCCAGGTGTGAGCCGGACGCGCAGGGCCGCATCCTGATTCCGCAGAAGCTGCGTGAGCACGCGCACCTCGTAAAGAACGTCACAGTCCTCGGCGTGAACGACCACGCGGAGCTGTGGGCCAGTGAGGAGTGGGACGAGCTGCGTGACTTTGAGGCGTCGCCCGAAAACATCATGGCGGCGCTGGAGGAGCTTGAGCTGTGATGGAGCATATCAGCGTATTGCTGGACGAATCCGTACAGGCGCTGAACATCCGGCCCGACGGCATATACGTCGACGGCACGCTGGGTCTCGGCGGCCACTCGGAGGCCATCGCCTCCCGTCTCACGACGGGCCGGCTCATCGGCGTCGACCGGGACGACCGGGCGCTGGCGTTTGCCGGTGATCGCCTTGGCCGCTTCGGCGACCGGGTCACGCTGGTCAAGGGCAATTTCGCCGACCTCGGCGCGCTGCTCGACGGCGTGGGCGTTGAGCTGGCGGACGGCATGCTGTTTGATCTCGGCGTGTCCTCGCCGCAGCTTGACGACGCGTCGCGGGGCTTCTCCTATATGCGGGACGCGCCGCTCGATATGCGCATGGATGAGACCGCGCCGCTGACCGCCCGGCAGATCGTGAACGATTGGAGCGAGGCGGAGCTGCGTGAACTCTTCCGTCTCTACGGCGAGGAACGCTATGCCGGCCGCGTCGCGTCGGCCATCGCCGGAAGGCGGCTTGAAAAGCCGGTCGAGACGACCGGCGAGCTTGTGGAGATCATACGCGGGGCCATGCCGGCGGCGGCGCTGCGGGAGAAGCAGCATCCGGCGAAGCGGTGCTTTCAGGCGCTGCGCATCGCGGTCAACGACGAGCTTGGCTCGCTCGAACGCATGCTGGAGCAGGCGGCGGACAGACTCCGGCCCGGCGGCCGGCTCGCCGTCATCAGCTTCCACTCCCTGGAGGATCGCATCGTGAAGGAGGCGATCCGGCGGCGGGAGGCGGGCTGTACCTGCCCGAGAGATTTTCCCGTGTGTACCTGCGGCTTTGTGCAGACGCTCCGCAGCGTCGGAAAGCCGGTCGTACCGGGACAGGAAGAGATAAACAAAAACCCCCGGGCACGCAGCGCCCGGCTCAGGATCGCGGAGAGGGTGTAGTCATGCAGGATACAAGGAACTTCATCAGCTATAATTTTGTGACCGGCGCGGCGGACGGGACGCTTGCCTATGATTTCAGCGGCCCCGTTTTCTATCCGCCGGAGGAGCCTGTATACGACGTGCCGCAGGAGCGCCGCGGCCGCGGAAGCGCCCGCGTCTGGGTCAGGGAAAAGGCGCTGGAGGACGAGCGCGCCGTCTCCCGGGGCGGAAAGGGCTGGTCGGTGCTGGCGGTTCTCGGCGTGGCCGTCGTGGTCGTTTTGCTGACCATGATGCTGCTCAAGCAGATCGACATCGTACGCATATCCCGTGCGTCCGTTGAACTCGAGACGCAGATCGCGGCGCTCGAGGAGGAACGGGACAAGCTGGCCGTCGAATACGAAAAGGCATTCAATCTCAAGGACGTGGAGGCGTACGCCACGGACGTTCTTGGAATGCAGGAGCCGACGGAGGAGCAGATCCACTATCTCACAAACGTCTCGTCCGCCGACAAGGCCGTCATCATCACCTACGAGGAGCCGGGGCTGTTCTCCGTCGATGTGGACGATCTCCTCGCTCCGATCCTGTCATATTTCCATTGATGGACGTACTATACTGGAACCATCGGCGACAGCATGATGAGCCAATGGAGGATACACAATGGCAAACCAGCGAATACCCGGCAGGGGTTCCGGCTCCACGGAGACAATGATGATTCGCCGCACACTCGTCCTTATGGCGGTGTGCGGCATAGTTGCGTTTTTGCTGCTCGGTATCCGGCTGTTCAAGCTGCAGATCATCGATCACGATAAATACGAGGCCGCGGCGGTCGACCAGCAGCTCCGGGAGACGACGGTGACGTCCCAGCGCGGCACGATCTACGACCGGAACATGAACATCCTCGCGATGAGCGCGTCGGTGAGCAACATCTACCTGAGTCCGGCGGAAATCGCGAAATACGGGGAGGATCCCGTCGCCATCTCGAAGGCGCTGGCCGATATCCTCGACATGGACTACGACACGATCTACGAGAAGACAAAGAACACAAGCTCCTGGTATGTCACCGTGGCCCGCAAGGTCGACGACGACATCACGGAACAGGTCCGCGCCTTCAAGGAGGCCGGCTATCAGGTGTACGACGAGAAGGGAAACCCCGTCTATGACGGCGACGGAAACCCCGTCATACGCTCGTATATGGGCGTCCGGATCGAGGAGGCGTCGAAGCGGTTTTATCCGTACAGCAGCCTCGCCAGCCATGTGATCGGCTTCGTCGGCTCGGACGACCACGGCCTCGCCGGCATCGAATACTGCTACGACGACGTGCTCTCCGGCGTGGACGGGCGCATCGTCCGCGCCACGACCGCGAACGGAACGGATATGCTGTTCACGGATTTCGAGGACTACTACGACGCCCAGGACGGGCAGAGCCTCGTGCTGACAGTCGACGAGAACGTCCAGTACTACCTTGAGAAGCACCTCCAGGAGGCGGTCACGAGCTATGATCTGCAAAACGGCGCCGCCGGGATCGTCATGGACGTGAACACCGGCGCCATCCTCGCCATGGCGTCGCTCGGAAATTTCGACCTCAACGACTACACCGCCGTCAGCGAGGAGACGCTGGCCCTCGCGGAGGAGGCCGAGACCGAGGAGGAGGCCGAGGCGATCATCGCCGCAGCCCGTGAGGAGATGTGGCGCAACAAGGCCCTGACCGAGACATACGAGCCGGGATCGACCTTTAAGATCATCACGCTCGCGATGGGGCTTGAGTGCGGGGCGATCAACATGAACACCTCGTTCTACTGCGGCGGCAGCATGGAGGTCGTCGGCCGCGATACGCCGCTCAACTGCTGGAATACGTCCGGCCACGGCTCCGAGACACTGACCCAGGCGGTTATGAACTCCTGCAACGTCGCGTTCGTCAACATCGGCATGAAGGTCGGCGCGGAGCGGTTCTATGAATACGCACGGGCCTTCGGGCTGTTTGAAAAAACGGGCGTCGACCTGATGGGTGAGTCCGGCAGCCTCTGGTGGAGCGAGGAGGTTTTCTTCAACCCCCTGAGCCAGTCGCAGCTCGCGGCGGCGTCCTTCGGCCAGACGTTCACGATCACGCCCCTCCAGCTTATCACGGCGGTCAGCGCCGCGGTGAACGGCGGCTACCTGATGGAGCCGTACATCGTCAGCCGGTTTCTTGACAGCGACGGCACGGTCGTCCAGCAGCGGGAGCCGACCGCTGTGCGGCAGGTCGTGAGCGAGGAGACGTCGAGAAATGTCTGCGAAATCCTCGAGAAGGTCGTCGGCGACCCCGCCGGCACCGGCACGAACGCCTATGTCGCCGGCTACCGCATCGGCGGCAAGACCGGCACCTCCGAGAAGGTCGCCTACGAGGCGACGACCGGCCAGAAGCAGTATATCGTGTCCTTCATCGGCATCGCGCCGATGGACGACCCGCAGGTGGCCGTGCTCGTGCTGCTCGACAACCCCGGCGAGAACGCGTCCACCTACGTCAGCGGCGGCCAGATGGCCGCGCCGACCGTCGGCAGCATCATGGCGGACATCCTGCCCGTCCTTGGCGTGGAGCCGGTCTACACCGGCGACGAGGCGTCGCTGGTGGATCGCACCGTTCCGCGTCTGATCGGCCGCAGCCTCGAGGACGCGGAGGCGGCGGTGGAGGCGCTCGGGTTCACATACCGCGTGACCGGCGACGGCGACACGGTGACGGCGCAGCTTCCGCGCTCCGGCGCGTCCATCGCGGCCGGCAGCGAGGTCGCGCTCTTCTGCGGCGTGGAGCCGGAGGAGACGACGATCGAGATGCTCGATCTCATCGGACTGAGCTATGAGGTCGCCCGCATCCGCATGGGATGGGAGGGCCTTTACATAAGCGGCGAGGGCGCGATACTCGGCGGCGGCGCCCTGATCACCAGACAGAGCGTGGATGCCGGCGAGGAGATTGAGGTGGGCAGCGTCGTCACCGTATCGGTGTCCGACTCGAGCAACCTCGGACGCTATTGATCGCGGAAGATGCGTGCAATCTGCGGAGGACAAGTGCAATCGCGGCATATACGTACAATCTACGGAAGACACGTACAATTTACGGGAGGCGCGTACTATGAAAACGCTGCGGGAACTCATACAGGATATCGAGGTCACGTCCATGACGGCTGATCCCGGACTTGCCGTCCGGGACGTGCGCTATGACTCGCGGGCGGTGGAGCCGGGCGACCTGTTCGTCGCCGTTCGCGGCCTGCAGACGGACGGCCACCGGTATATCCGGGCGGCGCTGGACAGGGGCGCCGCTGCCGTGCTCTGCGAGGAGCCGCCGGAGGTCGATGGGCCGTATATCGTCACGCCGGACAGCCGGCTTGCGCTCGCGCTCGTATCGGCGGCGTATTTCGACTGGCCGTCCCGTGTGCTCACGATGGTGGGCGTGACGGGGACGAACGGCAAGACGACGTCTACGACGCTCATCAAGCATATACTGGAGCAGTGCGTCGGCGCGAAGGTCGGACTTATCGGCACGATCGCAAACTACATCGGCGATGAGGAGCTGCCCACCGCCCGGACGACGCCGGAATCCTACGAGCTGCAGAAGCTTCTGCGCCGCATGGCGGACGCGGGCTGCACCCACGTCGTCATGGAGGTGTCGTCCCACGCGCTGAGCCTCGACCGCGTGGCCGGGATTCAATTTCAGGCCGGACTGTTCACGAATCTCACGCGTGACCACCTCGATTTCCACGGCACCATGCGCGATTACGCCGCCGCGAAGGCGAAGCTCTTTACAATCAGCGACGCCGGCGCGGTGAATGTGGACGACACCTGGTCGCCGTTCATGGGCGAGCAGGCGACGTGCCCGATGCTGAGCTTCAGCGCCACGGTGCCCGCCGATCTGTGGGCGCGGGACATCGCCATGACCGCCTCCGGCGTGCGCTTTACCGCGTCGTGCGGGCAGGAGCGGGCGGCGGTCACGCTCGCGATCCCGGGCCGGTTCTCCGTAGAGAACGCGCTGACGGCGCTGGCCGCCGGCGTGCTGCTCGGCATCCCGCTGGAGGAGGCTGCGGCGGCGCTCGGTACGGCGGGCGGCGTGAAGGGCCGCGTCGAGGTCGTGCCCACGCCGGCGGACGATCTGACGGTCATCATCGACTACGCCCACACGCCGGACGCGCTGGAAAAGGTGCTGAAGACCATAAAAGCCGTCTCGCCGGGCCGTCTCGTGGCTCTGTTCGGCTGCGGCGGCGACCGCGACAGGACAAAGCGCCCGATCATGGGCCGGGCAGCCGCCGACATCGCGGATTTCCTCGTCGTGACGAGCGACAACCCCCGCACGGAGGAGCCGGAGGCGATCATCGCGGACATCGTCGAGGGCATCCCGGCGGACACACCGCACGTCGTCATCCCTGACAGAGCCGCCGCAATCGCGTGGGCCATCGGCCACCGCGAGCCGGGCGACGTGCTCGTGCTGGCCGGCAAGGGGCATGAGACGTATCAGGAGGTCAACGGCGTGAAGAACCATATGGATGAGAGGGAGCTCGTCGCGGCCTGCTTCGCCGGGACGGAGGGAATATGATCACTACATTCAGACTTATCACCGCCTTTGTCGTCGCCTTTGTCGTCGCGGCGCTTGTCGGGCACTTCTATGTGCCCTGGCTTCGGAAAATCAAGGCGGGGCAGGAGATCCGGGAGGTCGGCCCGAACTGGCACAAGACCAAGGCCGGCACGCCGACGATGGGCGGCGTCATCTTCATAGCGGGCGTCACGGTCGTCGTGCTGACGGTCGGCTTCGCCGACATCCGCGGCGGCGACCACGGGGCGCTGTTTGTGCTGCTGTTCTCGATGATCTACGGCGCCATCGGCTTTCTGGACGACTACGAGAAGCTTCGGAAGAAGCAGAACCTCGGCCTGTCGGCAAGGGCGAAGTTTCTTCTGCAGCTCGTCGTGGCCATCGCGCTATTGTATCTTCTGCGGCTCGAGGGGTATCTGCACCCGCACCTGTACGTCCCGTTCTGGCGTATCACGATCCAGATGCCCGAGTGGCTGTATTTCCTGCTCGCGGCGTTCATCATCGTCGGGACGGTCAACGCCGTCAACATCACCGACGGCATAGACGGCCTCGCGGCCAGCGTCACGCTGCCCGTCATGCTCTGCTATACGGCGCTCGCGTACTGCTGGGGCGTTCAGTTCCGGTCGCTCGGCGTCTTCTCGTCGGGGATGACCGGGGCGCTGTTCGGGTTTCTGATCTACAACTTCCACCCCGCGAAATGCTTCATGGGCGACACCGGGAGCCTGTTTCTCGGCGGCGCGGTGTGCGCCATGGCGTTCGCCCTTGACGTGCCGCTGATTCTGGTGCCGCTCGGGATCGTATACATCCTCGAGACGCTGTCGGACATCATCCAGGTGATGTATTTCAAGCTGACGCACGGCAAACGCATCTTCAAAATGGCGCCGTTCCACCACCATCTTGAGATGGGCGGCTGGTTCGGCCACAAGTGGACGGAAAACCAGATCGTAACGCTGTTCACGGCCGTGGGCCTCGTCTTCGCCGTGCTGGCGTTCTTCGGGTGCTATGACCGCTACGGATTTTGAAAACGCTTCTATCCAAACGTTTCTATCAAAAATTTAGCTTCAAACGCATATTTCCAAACGGCTCCTTCGGGAGAGCGTATAAGCCGAGACTTCGGGGGAGAGGAGACGCCTATGGCGAGCGATAACAGCGATAACAAGGGTGCGATCCGATACAGCGGCGACCGCCTCGCGGACTATACCGGCCTCGGCGCCGGTCGCGGGCCGGTGGATGTGCCGTTTATGATGCTGGCGCTGCTGCTGCTCACGATCGGCCTTGTCATGGTGCTGTCCTCGAGCTATGCCCGTGCGTACTACGATCTCGAGGGGCAGACAAAGGGCAATCCGACCTATTATTTTGTGAAGCAGCTCGGCTTTGCCGTGGGCGGCGTGATCGTGATGCTCATCTGTTCGCGGCTTCCGGTCAAGTTCTACCGGAGGTTTTCGCCGCTCGTGCTGATCTTCGCGGTCTTACTGCTGCTGCTCGTGTTCCTGATCGGACGGATCGCGAACGGCGCGCAGCGCTGGCTGATCATCGGCGGCATCACGATCCAGCCGTCGGAGATCGCGAAAATCGGCGTCATCATGTTTTTTGCCGACTGGATATGCCGTGTGAAGGGCGACCTCAAAAACTTCCGCCGCGGCATCCTGCCGCTCGGCGCGGTGCTGCTCGTCGTGTGCGGGCTGATCGCGACCGAACCGCACTGGTCGGCGATCATGATCATCGTCTTTCTCGCGCTCGTGATGCTGTTCGTCGGCGGTCTGCCGCTCGGGTGGTTCATCGGCGGCGGCGCGGCGGTCGGGTCGGTGCTGCTCATCGCGTACACGTTTTTCGAGTATGTGCGCAACCGCGTCTCCGCGTGGTTTGACCCGTTCGCCGACGCGACCAACTCCGGCTGGCAGGTCGTGCAGTCGCTGTACGCGATCGGCTCCGGCGGCCTGTTCGGACTCGGTCTCGGCAACTCGCGGCAGAAGTACCTCTATCTGCCCGAGGAGCACAACGACTACATCTTCTCGATCGTGTGCGAGGAGCTGGGCTTCATCGGCGCCGTGCTGATTCTGGCGCTGTTTTCGCTGCTCATCATCCGCGGGTACTGGCTCGCGATGCACGCCCGCGGCAGGTACGGCCGCCTCGTCTGCGTCGGCATCACGACGCTGTTCGCGGTGCAGGTCATCCTGAACGTGGCCGTGTGCACGAATACCATGCCGAGCACGGGCATATCGCTGCCGCTGTTCAGCTACGGCGGCACGGCGCTGCTGCTGCAAATGGCGGAGATCGGGATGATACTGGCCATATCGCGCACCATACCGGAGAAGAAATAGGCGAAGAGACAGGGGAGCGGAACATGAGAGTGCTGTTTGCCTGCGGCGGCACCGCGGGCCACATAAACCCCGCCATCGGCGTGGCGGGGCGCATCCGGGAGCTGATACCGGACGCGGAGATCCTGTTCGTCGGCGCGGAGGGACATATGGAGACCGAGCTTGTCCCCCGTGAGGGCTACGCGCTCGAGACCGTCCGCATCGCGGGCTTTCAGCGGAGCCTGAAGCCCGGGACGATC
>CAJOFW010000045.1:0-5682 GCA_905234005.1 uncultured Oscillospiraceae bacterium | reverse complement strand
TCGGCGTGCCGACGGCGGTGCACGAGTCGAACGCCGTGCCCGGTCTCACGACAAGGCTGCTCGAGAGGCGTGTGACACGCATTCTCGTCGGCCTCGAGGAGAGCCGCGCCGCCTACGCGAACCCCGATAAGGTCGAGCTGACGGGCACGCCCGTGCGCACGGGCTTTCGCGATACCGACAAGCGAAGCGCCCGGCGGGAGCTTGGCCTGCCGGAGGACGAGCCGCTGGCCGTCGCCGTGTTCGGCTCCCTCGGCGCCGGACGGATGAACGAGCTGATGCTCGATTTCATCGACCGCATGGGCCAAAACGCGGACTTTCGCCTGATCTACGCCACGGGCAAGCGGTATTATGACGAGGTTCGTTCGGCGCTGAACGACGCCGGTCTGCGCTCGCCGCGCATCGATGTGCGCGAATACATCTATGACATGCCGAAGGTCATGTCGGCGGCGGATTTGATTCTCTGCCGCGCCGGGGCGTCGACGATCGGGGAGCTGACGTATCTCGGCAAGCCCGCGATCATCGTGCCCAGTCCGAACGTCGCGAACAACCATCAGGAGAAAAACGCCCGTGTCCTGCACGATGCCGGCGCTGCCCGGATGCTGCTCGAGAGCGAGCTGACCGGCGAGAGGCTCCGCGACGCCGTGACGGCGCTGCTGCATGACCCGGCGGCGCTCGAGTCCATGCACCGGGCGTCGGCGGCGATGGGCTTCCGGGACGCGACCGACCGCATCACCGGCATCGTCCTCGGTCTCGCCCAGGAGCACGCGGAAAACCCGACGGCATAGAAAAACCGACAGCGGACAATAACAGTCCGCCGCCCCGCCGCATAGGATGGGTCATCCATGCTGTGGGGAGGTATGCGATATGACGCATTGGCGTATCCGGGGCGGAGAGAGCCTTTCGGGCAGCGTAAGGGTACAGGGCGCGAAAAACGCGGTGCTGCCGATTCTGGCCGCCTCCGTGCTGACGGGCTGTGAGACAGAGCTTCAAAACTGTCCGCGTCTGAGGGATGTGGACGCGTCGCTGGCCATTCTGCGCCATCTCGGCTGCCGGGCGGAGTGGGACGGGGACACGGTTTATATCGACTCACGCGGCGTGAGCGGGTATACTATACCGGAGAAGCTTATGCTGCAAATGCGTTCGTCGGTCATATTCCTCGGCGCGATATTGGGCCGCTGCGGGTGTGCGCGTCTTTCGATGCCCGGCGGCTGCGAGCTGGGGCCGAGGCCCGTCGATCTGCACCTTGAGGCCATGCGGGCGCTCGGCGCGCACGTCGAATGCGTCGACAACGTGATCGATTGCGCGGCGGACGGCGCATCCGGTTTATCCGGAGCGACCGGCCTGTCCGGCGCGGTCATCCGGCTTGCGCTGCCCAGCGTCGGAGCGACGGAGAACGCGATGATCGCGGCCTGCGCGGCAAAGGGCGCGACCGTCATCGAAAACGCCGCCCGGGAGCCGGAGATCGTGGATCTCGCCGGGTATCTTCGCGCCCTCGGCGCCGACATCGACGGCGACGGCGGCCCGGTCGTGACCGTGCGGGGCTTTGCGCCGCGTGAGCGTGTCCGATACCGCGTCATGCCCGACCGCATCGCCGCCTCCACGCTGCTGTGCGCCTGTGCGTGCGCCGGCGGCGACATCGAACTTACCGACGTGACGCCCGGGCACTTCGCGGCCGTGACGGACGTATTGGGCGCGATGGGCTGTCGGATAACACCGGCGTCCGACCGCGTGCGCATCGCCCGGAGCGGACGAATGCGCGGCGGCGGCACGGTCGTCACCCGCCCGTATCCCGGCTTTCCGACGGACGCGCAGCCGCTTCTGATGGCGGCGTCGCTGTGCGCCGACGGGACGACCGTGTTTGTCGAGAACATATTTGAAAACCGCTTCCGTCAGGCGGCGGAGCTGCGCCGGCTCGGCGCGTTGATCCGAACGGAGGGCCGCGTCGCGGCCGTGACCGGCGTGGAGCGTCTGCGCGGCGCGGACGTGCTCGCGGAGGATCTGCGCGGCGGCGCGGCGCTCGTCACGGCGGCGCTCGGCGCGGAGGGGGAGACGGTCGTGAAAGACCCCGGCCACATCGACCGGGGCTACGAATCGCTCGACGGGACGCTCTCGCGGCTCGGGGCGCACATAGAGAAATACATGAACTGAGGTACTGACCGTGGCTAAAAACAACCGCTACGGCGCGGCGAGGAAGAAAAAGAGAAATTCCCTGTTCGCGCCTGTATCCTTCCTGCTGGTGGCTCTGGCGATCCTGTTCGGCATGGGCGTGTTCTTCCGTGTACAGGTCATCGAGGTCGACGGCGCGCAGACGTATACCGATCAGCAGATCATCGACGCCGCCGGCGTGGCCTACGGCGATAATCTTTTCTTCATAAACCGCATCGCCGCCTCCAGCGGCATTTTCACCACGCTGCCGTTCATCCGGGAGGCGAGCATCGAACGCGTTCTGCCGAACAAGCTCATCATTACGGTGTCCGAAAGCTACGCTGCCGCGTACGCGGACTGGGAGGGGCAGCACTGGATGATGACGGCCTCCTGCAAATACCTCGGCACCGGCGACGGCGCAGAGCTGAACGGGCTTATTCACATCCTGAACCTCTCGATCATCGACCCGAAGGCCGGCGAACAGCTCGCGGTCGACGTCTCGGACAGCGCCAGACTGTCATATCTCGAGACGCTGCTGCGCGCCTTCGAGGAGGCCGGCATGATCGGCAGCGTGGACAATCTCGACCTGTCGAACCCCGCGAACCCGACGTTCCGCTATCTGAACCGTTTCACGGTCAAAATGGGCCCGAACGACAACACGGACTACAAGCTTCGCATGCTCCTGAGCGCGGTGACGCAGATGGACGGCTCCATGACCGGCTCCATCGACCTGTCGGAGGGTACGGCGGTGCACGTCAGTCCCGAGTAGCGGCAAGATTTTTACTGTTTGACATAATATTTTGGAAAGAAACTATTGACCTGTTCTGATTTTTGTAATAAGATATAGAATGATGTTATTTAGGAAAACACGGACGGATGAACCGTTTGACAAAGTAAAACGGGAGGTACAAGAGATGCCAGCGAATGTTGTAGAGACCGGCCCTGAGAATGTCGTAACGCTCAAGGTCGTAGGCGTCGGCGGCGCGGGGGGCAACGTTGTCAACCGTATGGTCGGCTCCGGGACGAGCGGCGTGGAGTTCATCGCGGTGAACACCGACAAGCAGGCTCTGTCCATGTCTACGGCTGACAATAAGATCCAGATCGGTGAAAAGCTGACCCATGGCCAGGGAGCGGGAAGTGATCCCGCTGTCGGCGGCAAAGCGGCAGAGGAGAGTCGCAACGAGATCGCCAAGGCCCTGGAGGGCACCGATATGGTGTTCATCACCGCCGGTATGGGCGGCGGCACCGGTACGGGTGCAAGTCCCATTGTCGCAGATATCGCGCACGAGGCCGGCGTTCTGACGGTCGGCGTCGTCACGAAGCCCTTCGGCTTTGAGGGCAAAAAGCGCATGACCCAGGCCATGGAGGGTATCGACGCCCTTCTCGGCAAGGTGGACAGCCTTCTCGTCATTCCGAACGAGCGCCTGAAATACGCGACCGACCAGAAGGTCACGTTCCAGAACGCGTTTGAAATCGCGGACGAGGTACTGCATCAGGCGGTCACCAGCATCTCCGGTCTCATCAAAAACACCGGCTTTATCAACCTCGACTTTGCCGACGTGTGCACAATCATGCGCGGCGCGGGCTTCGCGCATATGGGCGTGGGCCACGCCGTCGGCAAGGACAAGGCCGAGGCCGCGGCGCAGATGGCGATATCCAGCCCGCTGATGGAGACCTCCATCAACGGCGCACGCGGCGTCCTCGTGAACATCACCGGTTCGGACGACATGGGCCTTGAGGACGTCGAGCTTGCGGCCAATCTCGTCCAGGCGGCCGCGCACCCCGAGGCGAACATCATCTTCGGCGCGAGCTTTGACAACTCGATGGACGATGAGATCCGCGTCGTTGTCGTCGCGACCGGCTTTGACGACGACACCCAGACCGCCCGCGCCGTCGTATCCGGCACGGCGAAGGCCGCGGCAAAGCCGACGGAGGACAGGCTCGAGAGCATCTTCTCCGGCTCCGATTCCGACTCCGGTTCCGGGACGTTTTCCGCCGAGCCCGAGGAGGAGGATCCCTTCGACAGCATCTTCAAGATCTTCAACTCCAAATAATCCCGCCGCAACCAGCAGGCACCCCCGTCCCGGCAGTTCGGAACGGGGGTGCCGCTGTATGGTTTTGTCGCCTGTTTCATTGCCTTATACCGTTCCCCGATGAAAAGCTTTGTTTCGTTATCGGGCGCAAAGCCTTGGAGACGCTGTCGTTTCGAAGCGAAGCCAAAGCTCTTTTTGATACTTTTTCTTTGGGGGAATAGTATTACGCGAGCATATCCCACAGGGTGCGGGCGAAGAACACGGCGAGCACGACGCCGATGAGCGGCTTAACGATTTTTGCGCCGTTTTTTGAGAAGCTCCGTGCCCCGAGCCAGTTGCCGGCGATGCCGAAAAGACCGGCGGCGAGGCCGAGCGGCAGAAGAACGCGTCCGTTTATGAGGTACGTCACAAGCGCCGCGACGTTCGTCGAGAGGTTTATGACCTTTGTCGTCCCGGCGGCGTCGTTCAGGTGCATATGCGCAAGACCCGTCAGCGTCAGGATGAGAAACGTGCCCGTACCAGGCCCGTAGAAGCCGTCGTACACGCCGAGGACGAGGGCCAGCGCGCACGCGACGGCTGTCGTCCGTCCGGGCGAAAGCGGCGCTCTGCCCTCCGCGCCGAGCGATTTGGAGCGGAACACATACAGCGCCGTCAGCGGGAGGATGAAAAGCAGGATGATTTTGAATACCCTGTCCGCCACAAGCAGGGCGAGGTTCGCGCCCGTGGCCGAGCCGATGAGGGCGAACACCGCGCACAGAAGGCTCAGACGCGGCCTGATATAGCCCTCCCGCCAGAACCTCCACGTCGTCAGCGTCGTGCCCATGGCGGAGCTGAGCTTGTTTGTGCCGATCGCGAACGATCAAATACGCGGGCAGGGAGATCAGCCCGCCGCCGCCGGCGATGGAATCGACAAACCCGCCGAGAAACACGAGCGGACACACGATCAGATACTGCGCAAGAACGGTCATAACGCCTCCGTGGATACACGTTTTTCGTGGGTTAACAACGCAATCATAGCAAAACCGGAAGTAAATTGCAAGGAGTGAGTGACTATGACGCAAAGCTTCGCGGGCAAAACGCCCCGGCTGGGGCCGGGGTGCTTCATCGCGGAAAACGCCGCCGTGATCGGTGACGTGACGGTGGGCGAGGACAGCTCGATCTGGTTCGGCGCCGTCATTCGCGGCGACTCGTCGCCGATCGTCATCGGCCGCCGCACAAACATACAGGACAACGCCACGATCCACAACAACGAGGACAGCCCCGTCACGATCGGCGACGACGTGAGCGTCGGCCACAACGCCGTCGTCCACGGGGCGGCGCTGGGCAACGGCGTTCTGATCGGCATGGGCGCCGTCGTGCTCGACCACGCGGTCATCGGGGCGGGCAGCATCGTCGCGGCCGGGGCCGTCGTGACGGGCGGGGCGGTCATCCCGCCGAACAGCCTCGTCGCCGGCGTGCCGGGCAGGATCATCAAAACCATAGCCCCGGGCCGTAACCTGGCGAA
>CAJOFW010000044.1:8562-15423 GCA_905234005.1 uncultured Oscillospiraceae bacterium | reverse complement strand
GCCAGCGCTGGCCGGCAAAGCCGCTGCCCATCATGCTCGTCGGCACCACCGCCGGCACGGGCAGCGAGGTCACGCCCGTCGCCGTCATCACCGACACCGACGGGCGAAAGCGCAGCTTCCGGGACGAGAGTCTCTATGCCGCTCTGGCGTTCGGCGACCCGCGTTATACGTATTCGATGCCGCCGGCGCTCACGGCCTCCACCGGCGTGGACGCGCTGGCGCACTGCCTCGAGAGCTGGTTCAGCAGGGCGGCGACGGACATCTCCCGGGCGTATGCCCAGCAGGGGATATCGCTGCTTCTGCCGCCGCTGCGGGACGCAGCCGCCGGGAGGGAACCGACGCCGGCGCAGCGTGAGGCGCTGTATCACGGCTCGATTCTCGGCGGCATGGCGATCAGCGTGACCGGTACGGTCATGCCGCACAACCTCGGCTACTACCTGACCGAGACATACGGCGTTCCGCACGGGACGGCGTGCGCCGTGTTCCTGCCCGCGCTCCTGCGCCACGCCGAGGCGCAGGCCGGCGATGATACGCGGACGCTCATGAACCGAATCGGCACGGACACGGAGACGCTGATCGACCTGATATCGGCGCTGGCCCCGAAGCCCGCCGTGACGATCACCCCGGACGAGCTTGAACGCGTTCTGCCGCGATGGGCGGACAACGCCTCCGTCCGCCGGACGGTCGGCGAGGTCACGACGGAGCAGATACGGGACATCTACACGGCGCTGTTTGTCGAAGCCCGATAGCCCCGGTCATACTTTTTCCCCAAAGAAAAAGTATCAAAAAGAACTTTGTATTCGCTTCAAAACGGCAGGGCTTTGCGCCCGGTAACGAAGAGAAGCTTTTCATTGGAGAACAGTATCAGACAATCCAATCCTATAAGCCAATCAGCCTGTATGGTCGGTTTTCCGATCATACAGGCTGATTCTATGCGGTTGTCGGGAAGGCCGTCCGTTTCAGCGGTCGAGGGCGGCGCTGGTCGCCTCGTCCTCGTATTGGCGGGTGTACAGGCGGCAGTACACGCCGCCGGCCCGCATCAGCTCGTCGTGCTTTCCCTGTTCGACGATCTTTCCGCCGCGGACGACGAGGATACGGTCGGCGTTCCGGATGGTGGAGAGCCTGTGCGCGATCACGATCGACGTGCGGCCCCGGATGATCCGGTCGATGGCGCTCTGAATGCGCTGCTCCGTGAGCGTATCGACCGAGGCGGTCGCCTCGTCGAGTATCAGAATCCGCGGCTCCGCGAGGATTGCCCGCGCAAACGAGAGAAGCTGCTTCTCGCCGGTCGAGAGCAGATCGCCGCCCTCGCCGACGTCGGTGTCAAGTCCCTCGGGCAGCCGGTCCACAAGCTCCGCCGCCGAGACGAGCTCGAGCGCCCGGCGGATGTCGTCGTCTGTCGCGTCAGGGTTTCCGTAGAGGAGGTTATCCCGGATGCTGCCCGAGAACAGGTGCGGCGTCTGCAGCACGCACGCGATGCCCGACCGCAGCCAGAGCTGTGAGCGCTCCCTTGCGTCGCGGCCGTCCACGAGCATGACGCCCTCCGTCGGCTCGTAGAACCGGCAGATCAGGTTCGCAAGCGTCGATTTGCCCGCGCCGGTCTCGCCGACGATGGCGAGATTCGTGCCGAACGGGATGCTCAGGTCGAAGTGCTCGAGCACAAGCTCCTCGCCGTCCGGGTAGCGGAAGCTCACGTCACGAAATTCGATGTCGCCGTGCAGCGGCTCCCAGTTCTCTCGTTTGGGGGAGAAGCTGTCGCCGTAGCGCTCGAGAACCGCGTCGCTGTCCACGACGTCGGAGCGCGTCTCCATGAGCTTCCGCAGGCGCTCGATGTTGATGTTCGTCGTGATGAAGCTCACGACCGCGTCGACGACCCACCGCAGCGGCTCCATGAGTCCCTGCGCGTAGGACATGAACATCGAGAACGTGCCGATCTGCTCCTTCGCGATGACGCCGCCCCGCCAGAGCAGCAGCGAGAGCGCAAGCGACGACGCAAAGCTCATCGTCACCGCGAACAGTCCGTGAACCCTTGCCGCAGCGACCGAGCGGCGGCGCATCGTCTCGGTGCCTTCCGCGAAGTGACCGGACAGCTTGTCCTCCACGACGAGGGTTTTGATCGTCCGGGCGCCCATGATGCCCTCGTTGAAGTCGCCGGTGATCCTGGCGTTCTGCTCACGGATTTCGCGGTTTAACGTGAAAAGCTTCTTCTGAAAGACCGCGTACAGCATCGCCGCGACGGGCAGGATCGCCGTCACAAGCCACGCCAGCGACGGCCGGATTACAAACATCGCCGCGACCGAGCCGACCACATAGCAGAGCTGCCATACGCCGTTGAGCATTGTCCAGCTCAAAAGCTCGCCGATGCGCTGCGTATCGCTCATGATACGGGCGTGAATGTAGCCTACGCTGTTCTGGTTGAAATACGAAAACGACAGCGTCTGCAGGTGGTTGAACGCCGCGTCGCGCAGATCGCGGTCAAGGCAGACCTCGACCTTCATGCCCCACACGCAGCCGATGTAGTTGAGACCCGCCGCCGCCAATATCGCGGCGAGGTAGATCACGATGAAAACGGGCAGCGTGCGCAGGCTCCCGGCCGTGACGAAGCGGTCGATCGCGTACCGCTGAAACAGCGGCACGCCGATGTCGATCAGCCCGCCGACGGCGCTGGCGAGTACCAGCCCGGCGATTTCGGGGCGGTATTTTTTCATGTACGGCAGCACAAAGCCGAGACCGAGAAGACCGTTCTTTTTCATTGTCAGGCCTCCTCCTGAATCTCGCATATGCGTTGGTACAGACCGCCGGCGCGGCGAAGCTCGTCGTGTGTGCCGGTCTCCGCGATGCGGCCCCGGTCGAGGACGATGATGTTGTCCGCCTGCCTGAGCGTCGTGATCCGGTGGGAGATCAAAATGACGGTGCTGCCCCGGAAGCGTTCGGCGAGACCGGCGCGGATGTGCGCGTCCGTCTCCGTGTCGACGGCGGACAGCGAGTCGTCAAACACCATCACCGGGGCGGCACGCATAAGCGCCCGGGCAATGGCCACGCGCTGCTTCTGTCCGCCGGACAGCGTCACGCCGCGTTCGCCGACGGCGGTGTCGAACCCCGCCGGGAAGGCGTCGGCGGTCTCCTCGAGACAGGCTACCCGTGACGCCGCCCGGACGGACGCCTCGTCGTCCGACGCCTCGCCCATCGCGATGTTCTCCCGGATCGTCCGCGAGAACAGGAACGGCTCCTGCAGCACCATGGCGATGCTGCGGCGCAGATACGCCGTGTCGATGTCGCGGATGTCGACGCCGCCGATGCGGATGCTGCCGCACCCCTCCCCGAGGGGGTAGAGCTTTCCAAGCAGCAGCATCAGCGTGCTCTTGCCGCTGCCCGTACCGCCGAGGATGCCGAGCGTTGTGCCGCCCTTCACCGTGAAGCTCACGTCGCGCAGCACCTCCTGATCGGAATCATACGAGAAGCTCACACGGTCAAATTCGATGTCGCCCGAGAGATCGGGTGTTTTTTTCGCGCCGTCGTCGCGCTCCTCCTCCGCGTCCATGATCGCGGCGATGCGCTCGATCGAGACGCCGGCCTTGCTCATCTCGGAGATCATACGCCCGAGCATACGTACCGGCCACGTCATCAGCGCGCAGTACGACAGAAAAGCGATGTACTCGCCGACGAGCATATCGCCCCGGACGCAGAACGCCGCGCCGAAGCAGACTGTCAGCAGTATCTGCGTGCCGGACAGGACGTCCCCGACGCTCCAGAACGTCGCCATCGGCCTTGCGAGCTTCATCCACAGGCCGGTGTAATAGCGGTTCTGCTCCTCGAAGCGGTCGCGCTCATGCCGTTCCCGGCCGAACGCCCGCACGACGCGGACGCCGGCGAGATTCTCCTGCGCCATCGCCGAGAGCACGCCCTCGTTCTCGTCGCAGTCGAGAAACGCCGCGCCGATTTTTCGATAGAAGAAAAACGAATACGCCACGATGACCGGCACCGGCGAGAGGGCGATCAGCGTAAGACGGCCGTTCATCCCGGCCATGAATACGATCGAAAGCACGAGCAGGATGACGATCCGCAGTATCTCCGTGAGCTGCTGGGATATGAAGCTCTTGAGCGTGTCGAGGTCGGAGGTGCAGCGCTGGATGATGTCGCCTGTTCGGTGACGCATATGCCACGCGTAGGGCAGGCGTTCGATGTGGGAGAACAGGCTGTCACGGGCGGTCTTCAGGAGGCGTTCGGACGCCGCCGTGTTGGAGACGCGGTAGCCGTACTGCGCCGCCGCCCGGACGAGGGCGACGGCCAGCACCGCCGCTGCGAGAATCCATATGTGCTCACCGAGCCACCGGAAGCCGCCCAGACGTTCGACGAGGGCGACCGCCCACACGGGCAGCTCGGTCGGCGCCGCGCCGCCGAGGGCGTTGTCGATCGCGACGCGCACGATCTGCGGGCTGAGCATATCGCAAAGCGCGGACAGCGCCGAGGCCAGCATACTCACAAGAAAGAGCGCTTTGCTGCCCCTCAGGAAGCGCCAAAGCAGCGCGTTTTTCGATTTTCGGGTCGTGTTCGTATCCATGGGTTCCTCACCGATTTTCTGATTGCCTGTACTCGATTGTAACATATCCGCCGCGTGAAAACAATAACGGCGCAGAAAACACAGTGCCAAAATCGCGGCAACGCCGCGGCGAAGCAGCGTTATGTAAACCAAACGGACATTAATCAATGAAGAGGCGATCGACGGCCTCCGGGCATATAATACGTAAAAAAACCCCGCCGGACGTGACGCCGGCGGGGCGGATGGTTCAACCTTTTATCTGAAAAAATCAGACAGTGACAATCAGCACTTCTCCCAGATGGTGGCGACGCCCATGCCGCCGCCGATGCAGAGGGTCGCGAGACCGCGCTTGGCCTCGGGACGCTTGAGCATCTCGTGGATGAGGGTGACGATGATGCGAGCGCCGGAAGCGCCGACGGGGTGGCCGATCGAGAGAGCGCCGCCGTTGACGTTGACCTTGGCCATGTCGAAGCCCAGCTCACGGGCGACGGCGATGGACTGCGCCGCGAACGCCTCGTTCGCCTCGATGAGATCCATGTCGTCGACGGTCAGGCCGGCCTTGGCCATCGCGTTGCGGGTGGCGACCACGGGGCCGACGCCCATGATCTTCGGGTCGACGCCGCCCTGGCCGTAGGAGACGAGCTTCGCCATGGGCTTCAAACCGTACTTCTCAACGGCCTCGGCGGAGGCGAGGATGATCGCGGCCGCGCCGTCGTTGATGCCGGAGGCGTTGCCGGCGGTGACGCGCTGCTGGCCGTAATCCGCCTGCGGCTCCTTGCGGGCCGTGGCCTCGAAGGTGTCGACGATCTTGTCGGCGGTGTTGTCGGCGCTGACGGGGAACGCGCCGCGCAGCTTGGAGAGGCTTTCGATGGTGGTGTCGTTCTTCGGGAACTCGTCCACCTTGAACTCGACCATCTGCTTCTTGACCTTGACCATCACGGGGACGATCTCGTCGTCAAAGCGGCCGGACGCCTGGGCGGCGGCGGTCTTCTGCTGGCTGGACAGCGCGAACTCGTCGAGATCCTGACGGGTGATGCCCCAGATGTCGCAGATGTTCTCGGCGGTGGTGCCCATGTGGTAGTTGTTGAACGCGTCCCACAGGCCGTCGTTGACCATGGTATCGACCATGTTGGTGTTGAACATACGGGCGCCGCCGCGGGCGGTGGGGACGGAGTAGGGGGCCATGGTCATGTTCTCGCAGCCGCCGGCCACGATGATGTCGGCGTCGCCGGAGGCGATGGCGCGGGCGGCCTCGATGACGGACTTCATGCCGGAGCCGCAGACCATGCCGACCGTGTAGGCGGGCACGGAGTAGGGCAGACCGGCCTTCACGCAGACCTGGCGGGCGGGGTTCTGGCCCTGGCCGGCGGTCAGGATGCAGCCGAACATCAGCTCGTCGATCGCGTCCATCGGGACGTTGCCGCGCTTGATGGCTTCCTTGACGACGACGGCGCCGAGGTCGGAAGCGGGGGTGTTCGCGAGTGTGCCCTGGAACTTGCCGACGGCGGTGCGGCAGCAGGACACGAGATAAATGTCTTTCATGGGAATCTACCTCCTTGATCGTAATGGCTCCGCGGAGCGGGCCGAAAATATAAACTTGCCGACTTTAGTATAATACAGCCGCCCGGAAAAAGCAAGGCTTTCCCGCAGCCCGCGTATCGGAATTGCGAACGGGAAACGATTTCAGCCCGCCCCGTTGCCCGGGCCGCCGGTGAGGCCCTTCCATTTCATGAGCGAGAGATACTGCTCCCGGGCGGGGTTTAAGCGGTCGCGGCCGATGGGCAGCGTCACGCCGTTGTCGAGCAGGATGCTGCGCGACGTGATGCGGCGGATGGAGCGGTAGTTTACGAGAAAGCCCTTGTGCGTGCGGATGAAGCCGTAGGGCAGCAGAAGCCCCTCCAGCTCGTGCATCGTACCGCGAATGACGGCGGGCGGCTCCGGGCCGGAGAACACGAGCTTCTGCGTCTTCCCGACCGCCTCGATGTACAGAAGCGACATGGGGTCGACCGACAGCGTCCGGCCCGACTCCCCGGTCAGAACCAGCATTGCCGCCGCGTCGCGGCGGGCGCGGACGTAGTCCTCCAGCACGGCGGGCAGCTCCTCGGCATAGCGGCTCTTGCGGATAAACGCCCACGGGTGTACGCGGAAAATGTCGTAGACCCGGTCGTCCATGTTTGATACATATATAATATCCGACCGGCAGCCACGGGCGCGGAGCTGTTCGCCGAAGCGTATGCCGTCGAGGGAGGGCATGTCGATGTCGAGAAGGATGAGGTCGAACCTGACGAGGCAGAGAAGACCGGCAAGCTCGTCGGCGGAGC
>CAJOFW010000044.1:0-8452 GCA_905234005.1 uncultured Oscillospiraceae bacterium | reverse complement strand
GCATCGCGTCCGCGATGAACCAGCCGTCCTGAACGTGAAAGCTCGCGTAGCCGTCGTACTTCTCCGCGATGCCCCGGATGATCGGGATGCCGAAGCCGTGGCCCGCAGCGTTCTCCTTCGTCGTCAGAAGGTCGGGATTGTCACGCAGCAGCGACGTGTCCGCCGGGTTCGTGACCGATATGAAGAGGCAGTCCCTGTCCGTGTGCAGCGCTGCCCGGACGATCGGCCGGCCGGCGCGCAGACAGCCCTCCACGCCGTTGTCGATCATGTTCGAGAGGATGGAGCACAGGGGGGCTTCCCGTATGCCCAGCGTCTCGGGCACGGCGGCGATCACGTCGAGTGTGACGCCGGCGGCCAGCGCCGTGTTCATCTGGTGCGTGATCACCGAGCTGACGACCGCGTTCGGACAGTGGAATTCCGCGAGCTTCGGCGTGATCTTACCGGCGTAATCGGCAAAATAGCGCCGCAGCTCGTCGTATTTCTCCTCGTTTAAGAGGCTCTGCATGAGGGCGATGTGGTTCTTCAGCTCGTGGCGGAGGGCGCTGTAATCCTGCGTGAGCGTGTCGGAGCGGCGGTAGAACTCGAGATCCTGCGCAAGCTTCGCCTGCATCGCCCGCACGTCGGACAGGGAGCGGTGCTCCCGGTCGATCACGTAATACAGATAATAAATCAGAAGATTCACCGCGCAGAACGCGAACAGAGTGACGGCGGTGATCGCGTAATTCCCGGTCACGCCGGGCAGCACGCGCCCGCCGAGGGTGCGTATCGCGTACAGGCACGCGGAGGAAAGCCCGGCGATGAGCAGCATGGAGAGCCAGTACGCCGTCGGGATGCGCTCCGACCGGGACGGACGGAAGAGGTACACAACCGCAAGCTCCCCGGCGAGCAGAAGAAACTGCAAAAGATTCGAGACGCTCAGCGAAAACACCGGCATGAGCACCTGCGTGCTGATCGAGAGCGCGAAATTGATGTCCGCGATGATGGCCGAGGTCATGACGATCTTGACATGCGGCTGCATCGGTTTGATAAAGCAGACGTACAGAATCAGGATCGCGAGCAGGGCGACGTGGGCGATGTTGCCGATTTTGACGAAATCGCCGAGCAGCGGCGCGATCAGAAAATACAGCCCCGCCGCCGCCGCGCATACGCCGAGCGTGACGACGCTGTCCCGCACAGGGCGCGGCTTTGCGTCCGTGCTCAAACGGAGCAGAATCACCGCGAGCGCGAGCGGGATGATATAGCACTGGTAAAAATAGCTCGAAAACCGCGATACGGTCGAGGCCAGCGAGTAGACAAGCGGCTCCACGGGCGTTGCGGGCATGGGGAATACACTCCTTTCACCGGACGCTGCAGCGCGGCTTCTCAACGCTCTGCAGCACAGCTTCACGGTATCACATCCACACGAAAAACGCAACCGTTTTGACCGGAGCGACGGCATTTGTTCGGAAAGCTGTAAAAAAGTATATTGCAAAATTGATAACGATGGTGTACAATTTCATTTGTGTTATGAAAAAATGACGCATCTTTGCGGGAGAGAGAGGAGTGGAGGATATGGGCCGATACATCATCAAGCGGCTGCTTCTCGCGGTGCTGACGGTCTTTATCATCTGCGCGCTGACGTTTTTCGTCATGCACGCGGTGCCGGGCGGGCCGTTCAACCGTGAAAAGGCCCTCAGCGAGGCGACCGTCGCCGCCCTGAACGCCCGATACGGGCTGGACAAGCCGCTCATGGAGCAGTTTCTGCTGTATATGAAGGGCATATTCCACGGCGACTTCGGCGTGTCGCTCAAGAACGGCCGTGAGATTTCGAAGATTATCGGGGAGTCGTTCCCGATCTCCGCGAAGCTGGGTCTGGAGGCCATGGCCGTCGCCCTGGTGCTGGGCACGGTCTTCGGCAGCACCGCCGCGCTGACGCGAAACAAGTGGCCCGATCGTTTGATCGTCTTTTTTTCCACGCTGTTTACGGCGGTGCCGAGCTTTGTGCTTGCGACGCTGCTGCTGCTCGTGTTCTGCATAGAGCTCGGCTGGGTGCCCGTGTGGAGCCCGACGACACAGAGCTACGTCCTGCCCGTCATCGCGCTCTCGGCGTATCCGATGGCGTATATCACGCGTCTTTCAAAGACGAGTATGCTCGACGCCCTGAGCCAGGACTATATCCGCACGGCAAGGGCCAAGGGCGTCTCGCGGTTCATCCTGATCTTCAAGCACGCGCTGCGCAACTCGCTGATCCCGGTCATCACCTACGCCGGCCCGCAGATCGCCTACATCATCACAGGCTCGATGGTCATTGAGACCGTGTTCACGGTCGGCGGCCTCGGCAGCAAGTTCGTCAGCGCCATCGGCAACCGCGATTACACGCTCATCATGGCGACGACGATCTTCCTCGCCACGCTGATGGTCGTCGCGAACGTCATATGCGACCTGCTGTACAAGCTCGTCGATCCGCGCATCAAATACGACTGAGGAG
The DNA here is from genome assembly GCA_905234005.1 of uncultured Oscillospiraceae bacterium. Lineage (GTDB taxonomy): Bacteria > Bacillota > Clostridia > Oscillospirales > Oscillospiraceae > CAJOIG01. The sequence goes on along the minus strand of CAJOFW010000044.1, from coordinate 5,985 downwards.
GGGAGGGAAAGCTATGGACAACAACGACAACCGCGTCGACAACAACCGCGTCGACGTCCCGAAGAAGAAATTCGGCAGCATGCAGCTCGACCTGACCAAATTCACCCCGGAGCAGTTCGAGCCGGCGACCGAGGACGAAAAACGCCAGCAGGACGTCATGAGCGAGAGCACGACGTTCTTCCGCGACGGTATGCGCAAGCTTTTTAGAAATCCCCTCGCCGTCGTCAGCATCGTGCTGCTCGGCGTGATCATCCTGACGATCATCGTCGCCCCGCTCATCGTTCCGTACAGCTACGAGGAGATACTCTCCGTCAACGGCAAGCGCGACAAGGGCGCGAAAAACCTCGCCCCGTTCACGTACAGCGCCGCCGAGCGGGATTACATCGACGACGGCAACTACCGCTTTCCGCACATATTCGGCACGGACGAGCAATGCCGCGATTACTTCATCCGCGTCGTCTACGGTACGCGCATATCGCTGACCGTCGGCTTCTTCGCGAGCATCATCGTACTGGTGATCGGCATGCTGTACGGCAGCGTTTCCGGCTACCTGGGCGGGCGGGTGGATCTCATCATGATGCGTATCGTCGATATCATCTACTCCCTGCCCGATATGCTCATCATCATACTGCTGTCCGTCGTGCTCAACGAGGTGCTGTCGTTCAAAACCGGCACGTTCCTCGCCCGGCTCGGAACGAACATGGTGAGTCTGTTCATCGTGTTCGGCCTGCTGTACTGGGTGGGCATGGCCCGGCTCATCCGCGGCCAGATCCTCTCGATCAAGGAGAACGAATACATCCTCGCCGCCCGCGCCATCGGCGCGAAGCCCGGCAGGATCATCCGCAAGCACATACTCCCGAACTGCCTTTCGGTCATCATCATCTCCACGGCGCTGCAGATTCCCTCGGCCATCTTCACGGAGAGCTTTCTGAGCTTTGTCGGCATCGGCGTCAAGGCGCCCATGCCGTCCCTCGGCTCTCTCGCGAACGCCGCCCGTGAGGGCTTGCAGAGCTACCCGTACAAGCTCGTGTTCCCCGCGATCATGATCTGTCTGATCGTGCTGAGCCTGAACCTTCTCGGCGACGGCCTGCGCGACGCCTTCGACCCGAAGCTGAAGAGGTGAGCGATATGAGTGAACATCTTTTGAGCGTACAGGATCTGCACACGTCCTTCTTCACCGACGCGGGCGAGGTGCAGGCCGTCAACGGCGTGAGCTTCGATCTCGACCCCGGACAGATTCTCGGCATCGTCGGCGAATCCGGCTCCGGCAAATCCGTCACCGCGTACTCGATCATGCGCATTCTCGCCGACACCGGCCGCATCACCGGCGGGCGCATCCTCTACAAGGGAAAGGATCTCGCCGCGTACTCCGAAAAGGAAATGCGTTCCTTCCGCGGCAAGTGCTGCTCGATCATCTTCCAGGATCCGATGACGAGCCTGAACCCGGTCTTCACGATCGGAAACCAGCTCAGGGAGGCCGTCCTTCTCCACACCGACAAGCGCGGCAGGGAGGCGACCGACCGCGTTATCGAGCTTCTCGAGCTTGTCGGCATCAACGAGCCGGAAAAGCGCATGAAGCAGTACCCCTTCGCCCACTCGGGCGGCATGCGCCAGCGCGTCATGATCGCGATGGCCCTCGCGTGCGAGCCGGACATCCTGATCGCGGACGAGCCGACGACGGCGCTGGACGTGACGATTCAGGCGCAGATACTCGAGCTGATCCAGGAGCTGCAGGAGAAGCTCGGCATGGCCGTCATCCTCGTGACGCACGATCTCGGCGTCATCGCCGATATGTGCGACAACGTCGTCGTCATGTACGGCGGACGCATATGCGAGCGGGGCACCGCGAGAGAGATCTTCTACAACCCGCGCCATGAGTATACGAAGGGTCTTCTGCGCTCGATCCCCGGCGTGAACAACATGAACAAAAAGCTCGAACCGATCCTCGGCTCGCCGATCAATATGCTGAACCTCCCGGCCGGCTGCGCCTTCTGCGCCCGGTGCGGCGCGGCGATGAAAATCTGCCTGAACGAGGTGCCGGAGGAGCTTGCCATCAACGACGACCACACCGCCGCCTGCTGGATGAACGTGCGGCGTATGCTCGAGGAAGGAGGCGCAGCCGTATGAGCGAAGCTCTTCTGGAGGTAAAGCACCTCAAGCAGTATTTCCCCATCCGGGGCAGCTTCGGCAAAAAGCTCACGCTCAAGGCCGTGGACGACGTGAGCTTCACGGTCGAACGCGGAGAGACGCTCGGTCTCGTCGGCGAATCCGGCTGCGGCAAGACGACCGTGGGCCGTGCGATCCTGCGGCTGTACGAGCCGACCGGGGGAGAGGTCGTATTCGAGGGCGAGACGGTCGGAAAGAACAACATCGCCAAAATGCGCCGCCGGATGCAGATGGTATTCCAGGATCCGTATTCCTCACTCGATCCCCGCATGACGGTCGAGGACATCATCGGCGAGCCGCTCGATGTGCACCACCTCTGCGCGAACCGAAAGGAACGCCGCGAACGGGTGCTCGAGCTGATGGCCACCGTCGGCCTGAACGCCGAGCACGCCCGACGCTACGCGCACGAGTTCTCCGGCGGTCAGCGCCAGCGCATCGGCATCGCCCGCGCCCTCGCCTGCGAGCCGTCGTTCATCGTGTGCGACGAGCCGGTTTCGGCGCTGGACGTCTCGATTCAGGCGCAGGTCATCAATATGTTCGAGGAGCTGCAGGAGAAGCTCGGCGTCGCCTATCTCTTCATCGCCCACGATCTGCTTGTCGTGCGGCACATATCGCGGCGCATCGCGGTCATGTATCTGGGCCGCGTCGTGGAGCTTGCCGACGCGGACGAGCTGAGCGATTACCCCGTGCACCCCTACACGCAGTCGCTGCTCTCGGCGGTACCGATCCCTGACCCGGACGTCACCCGGGCGCGCAAGCGCATACTGCTCGAGGGCGACGTGCCCAGCCCCCTGAACCTGCCGACCGGCTGCGCGTTCCGCACCCGCTGCCGCTACGCTACGGAGAAATGCGCCGAGGCGTATCCCGATCTGGAGGATCGCGGCGGCGGCCACTTCGTCGCCTGCTGGAACAAATAACCGATAGCCACCGCTCCGGGCGGACAACGTCCGGAGGGCTATAAATACATTCCTGATTTATGGAGGTACAACTATGAAGAGGATTCTTGCACTGCTTCTTGCGCTGGCAATGGTCTTCGCGCTGTGCGCCTGCGGCTCGTCCGCCGCTCCCGCCGCCGAGGAGGCCGCGCCCGCTGATGACGCCGCCGCTTCGCTTGTGAGCGCCGCGTTCATCGACCCGGTCGCCGACTGGGCCGACTATGACGCGCTGATCGCGCAGATCAAGTCTGAGACGGATTTCGCCGCCCGTGTGGAGCTTATGCACGAGGCGGAGGACATCCTGATGGCCACGGGCTGCGTCATCCCCATCTACTACTACAACGACGTGTATATGCAGAGGGATTACGTCTCCGGCATCTACTCGAACGCCTACGCGACGAAGTTCTTCATGTACACCACGCTGTCGAACGACTCCGACACGCTGCGTCTGAACCTCGCGAGCGAGCCTGATTACCTCGACCCGGCGCTGAACAGCTCCGTGGACGGCGCCTGCCTCGCCGCGAACTCGTTCTCCGGCCTGTACACCTATAACGCCGACGGCGTGTGCGTGCCCGCCTGCGCCGAGAGCTACGAGGTCTCCGAGGACGGCACGACCTACACCGTCACGCTCAAGTCCGGCCTCAAGTGGTCCGACGGCAGCGACCTGACCGCCGCCGATTTTGAGTACTCCTGGAAGCGCGCCGCCTCCGACGCGACCGCCGCCGACTACGGCTATATGTTCTCCGGCTTCGTCGGCTATCCCAACGACCTCGCCGTCACCGCGATCGACGACACGACCCTCGAATTCGTCCTCGCCGCCCCCTGCGCCTACATGGAGGATCTGATGGCGTTCCCGACGTTCTATCCCGTGAAGCAGGAGGCCGTCGAGGCCTACGCCGACTGGGAGACCAGCCCCGGCGGCTGGTGCACCGAGGCGGGCTTCGTCTCGAACGGCGCGTATGTCTGCACCGGCTGGGATCACGACGTATCCATGACCTATGAGAAGAACCCGTACTGGTTCGACGCGGACAACGTCACGGTCGAGAAGCTTGAGTTCATGCTCTCCGCCGACGACACCGCCATCTACGCCGCCTACAACGCCGGCGACGTTGACTTCATCGACACCGTCCCGACCGACGAGATCGCGTCCCTGCTCTCGAACCCCGAGTTCTATATCGTCGACGAGCTTGGCACCTACTACGTCGCCTTCAACGCCAAGAGCGCCATCTTCGAGGGCAAGACTCCGGAGCAGGCCGCCTGCATGCGTGAGGCGTTCTCGCTGCTCATCGACCGCGACTACATCTGCGAGAACATCGGCCAGACCGGTCAGATCGCCGCGAACGCGTTCATCCCCCTCGGCATGGCTGACGGCAACGGCGGCGTGTTCAAGTCCGACGCGACCGTCGAGGGCTACTATGACCCGTATGCGATCAACGACGATTATGAGGGCACCGTCGCCCGCGCCATCGAGCTTCTCGAGGCCGCCGGCTACGTCTTCGAGGACGGCCAGCTCTCCGCCGAGACGCCGATCTCCCTCGAGTACCTGACGAATGAGAACACCGGCCACGTCGCCATCGCCGAGTCCATCCAGCAGGATCTGGCCGTCGTCGGCATCGAGCTGACCATCCAGACCCAGGACTGGAACGTCTTCCTTGAGGAGCGCAAGGCCGGCAACTTCGACTTCGCCCGCGAGGGTTGGATCGCCGACTTCAACGACCCCATCAACATGCTCGAGATGTGGATCACCGACTCCGGCAACAACGACTGCCAGTTCGGCCGGTAAACACAAAACCGATACGCAGGCAGACAAATCATCCAAAGCGTCTGTAAATCCCGCCGCCTCCGGCGATCATCCGATCGCCGGAGGCGGTTTTTCGCGCTGTCATGGTATTGGAAAAAAGGAGTAATACTTTTTCCCCAAAGAAAAAGTATCAAAAAGAACTTGGTATTCGCTTCAAAAGGTCAGCGTTTCCAAGGCTTTGCGCCCGGTGACGGAACGAAGCTTTTAATTGGAGAATAAGTATCAGAACTCCCCGCAGGGTGAGTGCGCCGAGCGCGGCGCATCCCCCCGGTTCAGAAGCCCGGCGCAGCGGATGTTGAGATGTTGAACAGTTACAACAAGGGTTCGAGCCGGACTGGACGATCCCCTGGCGTATCATCTCGCAATACATACGGTACAACAAAAAAAGAGAGGGGCCAAAACCCCTCTCTGGTGTATTGTGTATTGTAGTGAAGAAACGAATCAGTTGCGTTTTCTTCTGGGGAGCAGAGCGAAGATTGCGCCGCAGCCGATCACGATGACCGCGATCCACAGGACGGCGTTGGAATCGTCAGCCGTACGCGGCGAGCTGCCGTTGCCGGAGCCGTTGGGGTTCGCGGAGGCGTTGGGGCTGGCGGAGGAGTTGGGATTGGCGGAGGAGCCGGGCTTTGCGGTGGAATTGCTGCCGCCGGAACCGCCGCCGGAATTGCCGCCCGTGGAGGTGGGGGTGGCGGTCGTTACCGGGGAGCTCGGATCACGCACGAACACCGCAAACGGAGACAGGCTCGTGATCTCGACCCAGACGCCGTTGCTTGTCGTCGTGAACTTGGAGGTCGGCGTGCCCTTCTCGGTGGAGAAGCGCTCGATCTTGCCGTCGTCGCGCAGATGCACGACCATGTATGTGTTGTTTGTACCGTAGCCGGAGGGGAACGGAAGCGTCACGCCGACGCCGCCTGCGACGTCATCCTCGGTGGCGGCACGCTGGTTGCCGTACTGGTCGACCCAGACAGGCGTGGCGTTGTAGTAGGCGACGCGGGAGAAATCATAGCCATCCAGCAGCGCCTTTTCAAACTTCACGATGTCCGCGTCACTCGGGCTGTAATACTCGACATTGACCGTCAGCGT
>CAJOFW010000043.1 GCA_905234005.1 uncultured Oscillospiraceae bacterium | reverse complement strand
AAGATGGTCAAGCTCGCCTCCGCCATCCGCGAGGGCGCCAACGCCTACCTCAAGGCACAGTACACCACGGTCGCCAAGGTCTTCGGCATCGTGTTTGTGCTTCTTCTGATCATCGCGTTCGCCTCGAAGGGGCAGATGCTCTCCCGCGTGACCCCGTTCGCGTTCCTGACGGGCGGCATCTGGTCCATGCTCGCGGGCTTCATCGGCATGAAGATCGCCACAAACTCCAACGCCCGCACGGCGAACGCCGCCCACGAGAGCCTCAACCGCGGCCTCAACGTCGCGTTCTCGTCCGGCTCGGTCATGGGCTTCACGGTCGTCGGTCTCGGCATCCTCGATATCACTCTCTGGTTCTTCGGCCTCAAGTACATCGGCCACATGGACGCGACCGAGATCGCGAACATCATGGTCATGAACGGCATGGGCGCTTCCTTCATGGCGCTGTTTGCCCGTGTGGGCGGCGGCATCTACACGAAGGCGGCCGACGTCGGCGCCGACCTCGTCGGCAAGGTCGAGGCCGGCATCCCCGAGGACGACCCCCGCAACCCCGCCACGATCGCCGATAACGTCGGCGACAACGTCGGCGACGTCGCCGGCATGGGCGCCGACCTCTACGAGAGCTACGTCGGCTCCATCCTCGCCACGTTCGCGCTGGGCGCCGCCGCCGGTTACGGCTGGGCCGGCATGTTCCTGCCCGTGGCCCTGGCCGTGTGCGGCATCATCTGCTCGCTGATCGGCTCCTTCCTCGTCAAGACCGAGGAGGACGCGACCCAGCTCGGCCTTCTGAAGAGCCTGCGCACCGGCACCTATTCCGCCGCCATCATGAGCGCCGTTCTGGCGCTGCCCCTGTGCCTCATCATCCTCAAGGGCAACCACCCCTGGGGCGTGTACATCTCCATCCTCTGCGGCCTCGCCGGCGGCACCGCGATCGGCTACTTCACCGAGTACTACACCTCCGACAACTACAAGCCCACCCAGAAGCTCGCCGCCGCGTCCGAGACCGGCTCCGCCACGATCATCATCGGCGGCATCTCCCTGGGCCTCCAGTCCACGATGGCCTCGATCCTGATCGTCAGCGCGGCCGTCATCATCAGCTTCTACGCCGCGGGCGGCGCGGGCAGCTTCAACCAGGGTCTCTATGGCATCGGCATCGCCGGCGTCGGTATGCTCTCCACTCTTGGCATCACCCTCGCGACCGACGCGTACGGCCCCGTGGCCGATAACGCCGGCGGCATCGCCGAGATGAGCGGCCTGCCCGAAGAAGTCCGCGACCGCACCGACGCGCTCGACTCCCTCGGCAACACGACCGCCGCCACCGGCAAGGGCTTTGCCATCGGCTCCGCCTCCCTGACCGCTCTGGCCCTGCTCGTCTCCTACGTGAACATCGTGCAGGACAAGACGGGCGAGGTCCTCTCCTTCTCCGTCACGAACCCGAGCGTCCTCGTCGGCCTGTTCATCGGCGCGATGCTGACGTTCGTCTTCTCCGCGTTCACGATGAGCGCCGTGCAGACCGCCGCGCAGTCCATCGTCGTGGAGGTTCGCCGCCAGTTCCGCGAGATCGCGGGCATCATGGAATACAAGGCCGACCCCGACTACGCGGCCTGCGTCTCCCTGTGCACGAAGGGCGCCCTGCATGAGATGGTTCTCCCGGCGCTGCTCGCGATCATCGTCCCGATCGTGACCGGCATCATCCTTGGGCCGACCGGCGTTGTCGGTCTGCTCGGCGGCGTGTCCGTCACCGGCTTCGCGATGGCGGTGTTCATGTCGAACGCCGGCGGCGCGTGGGACAACGCGAAGAAGTACATCGAACGCGGCAACCACGGCGGCAAGGGCTCCGACCAGCACAAGGCCGCCGTCGTCGGCGACACCGTCGGCGACCCGTTCAAGGATACGTCCGGCCCGAGCCTGAACATCCTCATCAAGCTCTGCTCCACCGTCTCCATCGTCTTCTCCGGCCTGATCGTGGCCTTCCACCTGATCTGACCGCGTACAGCAACCGCGAAAAACCCCTGCAGCCGAAAGGCCGCAGGGGTTTTTCGCGTGTGCTTCGCCGGATTCAGCGACAGGCCCGGTCATCCCTCCGCCCCGTCTCCGGTCAGGTTCACGGCGACGGCCTGCTTTGCGCGCAGATACCAGAGCACCGCGCCGTGTACGGGCCTGCCGGTCATGCGTTCCATCGCGTAGGCGTAGGCGGAGAGCTGCGCGTCGTAGCGGCCCGGTTCGATCACGGCGTCGGTCTTGAAGTCGATGACCGTGAGCGCGCCGTCCTCCTCGATGACGCAGTCCACGACGCCCTGCAGCAGCACCTCCTCCCCGTCCGGCGCGTCCGGGAACCACCGCCCCGCCGGGCAGAGCAGCGAGAAGCGAAGCTCCCGCGACACAGCGTCGGCGCGCAAAAGCCTCTGGCCCGTCCCGGAGCGGAAGAACGCGAGGATGTCGTCCGGCGCGACGCTGTCCGCCTGCCGGTCGTCCAGCACGCCGCGCCGGCGCAGCCGTTCGATCTCCGACCGCACCTGCGCCGCGTCGCCGGTTTTCGCAAGGTCGATGTACTGCATGACGAGGTGCGCCGCAATGCCCCTCTCCGCGCCGGTCAGGGGCCGCTCCGGCCGCCCCGGCTCGGGGACGCGGAAACGGCGCGGCTCCGGCTCGGCGAGGCCGACGGCCTCCGGGTCGGCGCTGTCGGAAAGGATACGGCGAACGCCCGTCGCCGTGATCTTCGAGGGCAGCGCCGCCGCCCCGGCGTGGGGATACGTCCATTCGAGCCGTTCGGCGAGAGCGGCCACGAGCGCCTCGTCCGCCTCGGGCCGCGTTTTCCCGTCACACGGCGGCGTCGGGGCCTCGCCGGGACGGACGACGGCCAGCGTCATCGTTTTTCCGCCGTCCGCGAGGGCGGCGCGGATGAGCCAGTCGGCGTGGTGTCTCGCCGTGACGAGGACACGCGGGTCGATCGGCCCGTCGTCCGGCGGCGTCATCGCCTCGAGCTTTTTCGCCGCGTTCGGCATGGCGCACGTCATGATGAGTTTTTCCCGCGCCCGCGTCATCGCGACGTACAGCACCCGCTCCTGCTCGGACAGCTCCTCGCGCCGGAGCCGCTGCCGGATCGCGAGAAGCGGCAGCGTCGGAAAGCTCACGCCGCGCTCCATGTCGGTCAGACGCATGCCGAGGCCCAACTCGCGGTGGCACAGCACCTGATCCGCGCCGGAACGCGCCCAGCCGTGGCAGCAGTCGGCGAGGAATACGACCGGGAATTCGAGGCCCTTCGACTTGTGGATGCTCATGAGCCGCACGGCCCCGCCGCTCTCGACGTTCCCGGCCGGCTCCATGCCCCGCGCCTCCAGCTCGCGCAGCCACGCGACGAACCGGAACAGCCCCCGGTTGCCGTCCGCCTCGAACAGGCGGGCGTATTCGTACAGCCGCATGAGATCGCCGACGCGCCGTTCCCCGTCCGCCGCCGCCGCGCAGGCCGCGAGGATGCCGGTGCGGTCGTACAGCCGGCGCAGCACGCTGTCCGTCGGCTCCTCCCGGGCATAATCGCGCAGGGACGTGATGAGGGTCACAAGCCGCCGGCACTTCTCATCCTCATCGGCCCGCAGGCACACCGCGTCCCACAGATCGCCGCCGCAAGCGGCCCGGACGGCGGCCAGCTCGTCCGGCGTAAAGCCGAACGGCGATCCGCGCATGACCGCGACAAGGGGCACGTCCTGCCGGGGGTTGTCCGCCGCCGCGAGCGCCGACAGGCAGAACACCACCTCCGGCTGGTCGAAAAACGCCCCGCCCTGCACGGCGTTCACGGGCACGCCGGCCTCGGTGAGCGCCCGGCGATACACCGCGCCGGACGTGCCCGGCGTGCGCAGCAGCACGGCGATGTCGCCGTAGCCGACGGGCCGCACGGCGTCCGGGCCGTCCGCGACCGTCTCGCCGCCATCGACCATCGCCCGGATGCGCGCCGCGACGGTGCGGGCCTCGGCGAGGGTCTTGTCCGCCGTATCGGCGTCCTCGTCGTCCGCGCCGCCCTCGTCGTCCGCGCCGCCCGCGACGGGGTCTACGATCAGAAGCTCCGGCAGCGTCTCGTCCCCGGCGGGGTACGCCGCCGCACGGACAAGCGCCGCCTCGTCGTTGTACACAAGCTCCCCGAGCGCCGGGGACATGATGCGCCGGAACACCGCGTTGCACGCGTCGATCACCGCGTCCCGGCTGCGGAAGTTCTCACGCAGAAGGATGCGGGCCGCGTTCCCGTCGTGTGCGAGGGCCTCGTATTTCCCGCTGAATATACGCGGCTCGGCGAGGCGGAAGCGGTAGATCGACTGCTTGACGTCGCCGACCATGAAAAGGCGCTCCCCCTCCCCGCTCACACGGCGGAAGATCAGCTCCTGCACGGCGTTCACGTCCTGGTACTCGTCGACCATGACCTCCGCGAACCGGCCCGACAGCGCCGCGGCCAGCGCCGTCGGCCCGCCGGTTTTATCGTCGCACAACAGCTTCACGCAGAAATGCTCCACGTCCGAGAAGTCGCAGGCGTCGGCGCGGCGTTTGCGGTCGGCGTATTCGCGGTCGAGGGCGAACACGAGATCGACGAGCGCCCCGAGCGCCGGCCGTGAGCGCTCGATGCCGGACAGGAGCGCGGCGCTCGAGGACAGAAGGCTCTTTTGCAGCCTGCCCGCCGCCGGCCGGCACGCGTCCCAGACCGCCTTGACGCGATCCTTCGCGCCGGGGTCGGAGAGTTTTTCCGTTTTCACACGGCCCGTGAGCCGGGGATAGACGCGATTCGCGCACGCCCGGGCGCTGTCCCAGCCGTCGGCGGCGGCGCGGGCGATGTCGCGAAAGTGGAGCGCCGCGTCGGAGTAATTCTTCCCATAGGCGCGCAGAAGCTCCTCATTGCCCGGCTCCGCCATCGTTTGCAGCGCCGATTCGAGCGCACGGGCGCGATAATCCGCCTCCGCCGCCGCGTCGTCGAGGAGGTAGCGGCCCCATACCGTATCGCCCGCGTCCGCGAGGCCGGACACATCGAGCGCCGCGAGCTTTTCCCGCGCCCACGCCTCGGGGTAGACCTCGCTCTGGAGCTGCCCGTACAGCGAAAGCACGAGCGACGCGAGACGGGCGTCGTCCCGCCCGGCGCCTACGCTGTCCACAAGTGCGCGGAAGCCGTCGTTTTCGCCGATCGTCTCGTACGCCCTCTCGAGCACGTCCTCGAGCGCCGCGCTGCGCATGGCCGCGCCGCGTTCCTCGTCGAGCATCGCAAAGCCCGGCGATACGCCGAGCAGATGGGCGTTTTCGCGGACGACAGACCGGCAGAAGCTGTCGATCGTGCCGATCTCCGCCCGGTACAGGAGGGCGCTCTGGCGCTTGAGATGCGGCAGGTCGGGCCGCCGCGCCGTCAGCTCCGTCAGGGCGGCGAGGATGCGGCCGCGCAGCTCCGCCGCCGCCGCCCGGGTGAACGTGATGACGAGGAAGCGGTCGATGCTCTCGCCCTGCTCCACGCGGTGTATCAGCCGCTCGGTCAGCACCCGCGTCTTGCCGCTGCCGGCGGCGGCGCTGACGAGCACCGGGCGCTTCCCGGTCGTGATGGCCTCAAGCTGCCCCGGCGTCGGATTGAATTCACGCATGCTCCCCGTTCCTCCCCTCTGTCCCGGTTCCGCCGCCCGTCCCGGTTCCTCCTCCGCCTCCGAACGCTTTGCCTGTCTCCATTTTCCCGATTCTCTCCCACGCCTCGCCGGTTTCACCGGCGGAACGGCGGCGGCGGGCGTCTTTTGTTTCGTCGTACATGCACGCCGCCGCGTATTCGCAGTAGACGCAGGCGTTGTCCTGCTCGTTTTTGTAGAGCGGCGACGCGTCCACCGCGCCGCTCCGCAGCGCCGATGCCATGTCGGACAGCGTGCGGTCGATGAACCGCCCCAGCGCCCCGAAGCCGGCGGCGGACGCGAGACTTTGAAGGCTCGCCGCGTCCGGTTCGCCGTCCTTCTTGTACTTCACCGGGATGAAGCGCTTGTCCTCGCCCGGCTCCATCGCCTCGATCACGTCCGGCTCGTCGAGGATAAGACCGCTGCGCCGCACCTCGCCGCGCCGCATTCGGGCGATCTCCTCGTCCGACAGCTCCTCGTCCGCCCGGACGACGTCGGCCCGGGCCGGAACGTACAGCACCCCGGCCGGCCGCAGCTCGTCCGCGCCGAAATACGCCGCGCCGCGCCGCTCGAGCGTGAAGAGATACAGCAGCATCTGCATATTCAGACCGTCGCACACGTCGGCGAGGTCGAATTTTTTGCGCCCCGTCTTGTAGTCCGTGACGCGGATGTAGAGAACGCCGTCGTGCCGCCAGCCGTCGACGCGGTCGATGCGGCCGTACAGACGTGCGCCGCCGCCGCTTTTATCGCCGTCCGGGGCGAGCACGCCCTCCGCCCCGAGGTCAAGCTCGAACGCCAGCGGTGTGAAGGCGGATTTTGCAAGCTCCTCCCGCATATCCTCGGTCACCCGGCGCACGGTGCCGCGCAGACGGCGGAAGAGGTACTCGAACCGGGCGGTCCTGCCCTCGAAATCCCGCATTTCCCGGTTGATGTAATCGTCGACGGCCTCGTCCGTCAGCGCCGCGACACGCTCCGCCGTCACCGCCGCGAAGCCGCCCTCGTCCATGACGCGGCGGGCGACGGCCTCGAGCACGTCGTGCATGAACGTGCCGTACTCACGGGGGTCGAACACCGCCGTGCGGCGGGGCTTCGCCTCCAGGCCGTACTGCATGAAGTAGGAAAACGGACAGCTCGCGAATTTCTCCGCCCGCGTCGGCGTGAGCGCCGGGGCGGGGCCGTACAGCGAGCGCACGCCCTCGGGACGCAGCCGTCCCCGCTCCGCCGATACCGCCTGTACGAGCGCCCGCAGCGCCCCGCCGTCGCCCCGGCGGTGAAAATACGTCCGGGCGGCGAGGCATTCGGGGTCGCCTCGCCCCGCCTCCCCGGCGGCGGCGAGCTGCCACGCCCCCTCCCGGGAGAATGTACGCGCCCGTGTGAGGTCGCCGCGCCGCGGCTCCGCGCCGCTTATCGCCCGCGCCCGCTCCATGACGATCGAGGGCCGCGCCTCCGCGCCGTCGGCCTCCGCCGCCGGGCAGCTGATATAGAGCGTATCGGAGGGCAGCGACACGCAGGCGTATATGCGCCACAGCTCACGCGAAAGCTCCCGCTCCGCGCCGCCGGGCATGAGGCCGAGGGTGTTCAGCGCCTCACGCTCCTCGGATGTGAACACGCCGCCCGCCGTCTCCGGCGCGGGCAGGCGTCCGTCGGTCGCGCCGAGCAGAAACAGGTGCCGGATGTGCCGACGGCGCATACCGTCGAAATCCCCGGCCTGCACGCGGTCGAGCGATACCGGGATGACGCCCACGTCGTACTTCGAGAGCATGAGACAGAACAGCGACCGGAAGCGCTCCGCGTCCATCGTCATGTCGCCGAGCACGTCCGCGAACTGCTCGAGGGCGGCGCAGACGATGTCCCATATCTGCGCGTACTCGGCGGCGGCCTCCCGCCGCCCCGCCGTCTCAAGCTCGTATGAGCGCTGTGTCAGCCGACCGGGCAGGTCGATCGCCGTGAGAAAGTCCGCGAGGGCGCACGCCTTCTCCCGGGCGGTATTGGCCCGCCCCACACCGTCCGCCAGCGCCGCGAGGGGTTCGGATATCCGTACACGCAGCGCCTCCAGCGCGGCGAGACGGCCGTTCGCGTCGTCGTCGAACGGCCGGTTGTAGCCGTCCGGGTGCATCGTGAACGGCCTCAGCCACATTTTGCCGCGTACCCTCCAGAGCAGGACGTAGTTTTCGAGCGCGTCGCATTCCTCGAGCGAGACCGGCATGAGCCCGGTCTTCAGGCAGCCGAACACCGCGTCGTATTCCCAGTCCCGGATCACCGCCTCGAGCGCCGAGGCGATCAGAAGCGGGACGCCGCGCTGCAGGATATCCCCCCGTCCGGCGAGAAACAGCGGCACCTCGTACCGGGCGCAGGCGCTCTCGAGCGCGGTGCGGTAGTCGGCAAAGCCACGCACGGCGACGGCCATGTCGCGCCAGCGCGCGCCGGAACGCGCAAGCTCCGCCATCCGCGAGGCGGCAAGCTCGCATTCCTCGTAGATGTCCCGTGCGGCGACGAGCCGGACGGCGTCGTCGTCCGTATCGCCCGCCGGGGACGCGGCCTCCGAGAAGTCGAAAAGGCGCTCCCGTAAAAGGCGCAGCGTCCCGCCGCCGCCCGACGGCTCCATCCGTTCCTCGACGACGGGCACGCCGTATTCCGCCGCCGCCTCCCGCAGAAAGCGCACGGTCTCCATCGGGATCGAGAACACGTCGGACGGGCTGTCCGGGTCGCACGTCAGACAGACCGTGAGAGACGCGCCGGCCCGGATCAGCTCGCGCAGGACGTTCTGCTCGAGCCGTGTGAAATCCGAAAAGCCGTCGATCATATACCGCCAGCCGACGGCGGGCGAACCGGCGA
>CAJOFW010000042.1 GCA_905234005.1 uncultured Oscillospiraceae bacterium | reverse complement strand
AGTTGTACCGTCTCGCGTAGGTGTTCTCCACCCGGATCAGCTCGAAATTGTGCTCCTGACAGATCAATTGTTTTTTTCTGTCCCGCAGTCGGACGATCTCGTCCTCGTAGTGCTCCTTTCCGTCAAGCTCGATGGCGAGCACCGGCAGCTCCGACCGCGCCGGGCCGCGCTCGTACACCACAAAATCGAAGCGGCCCGTATAGAAGAGGTCGGTGTACGACGGATTCGTCGCGAATACCTGCGCCACGGGCACCTCCCTGCGCACCGTATAGCGGGAGCCGGAGGGCTGGATGTTCTCGAGAGCGTGGGTCAGGCTCTCCATGAACGCGGTCTCCGTCTCCGTGCTGTAGGGCTTGATGCCCAGCGCACGGGACAAGGCTGCGCGCTCCGTCACACGGCTTTCGCCGTTCGACCGGATATACGATACAAGCTCGTAGATGTCGTCCTGCTCGCTGCGGCCGTGCAGCCGCTCGAGATTTCGCCGGCTCCCGAATACGATCAGCTCCTTCTTCGCCCGGGAGGTGGCGACGTTTATCAGCTCCCGGTTGTTTTTCAGCCAGTCGTATGTCCTGAGCGTCGTCGCGTCGGACAGCCCCAGCGAGAATAGGATCACATCCTTCTCGTCCCCCTGGAAGGCGTGAACCGTCCCGCAGGCGACGTCCGGGCGGCCGAGCTTTAACAGCTCGTTTCGAAGGAGCGTCCGCTGGTTCGCAAACGGCGTGATGATGCCGATCTCCCTGCCGGGATTTTGCAGGATGTACCGGAGGATCTGCGCCGCCTCCCCGGGCGCCGTGTTCCGCACCGCCGATTCGGCGTCCGTGACGTCCACGAAGGTCAGCGGCGCGGCGCTCTCCACCCGGCTCTCGATCTTCAGCTTCCCGTTGTAATACTTCCTGTTGCTGAACCCGATGATCTTTTTGTGACAGCGGTAGTGGCAGTGCAGAAGCACCTCGTCGCTGACCGGGTCGCAGGCGAGGAAGGTCTTGTAGATCGAGTTTTCGATGTAGTCGTACTCCGACGATACGCCGTACCGCTTCCGCAGCGTCCGATTGTCCGAGGCGTCCATGAGAATCACGGGCTGGAGCTGCTGCGGGTCGCCGACGAGCATCAGACTCTCCCCGCGCAGGATCGGCACGAGGGATACCGCCGTGTCGCACTGGCTGGCCTCGTCCATGATGGTCATGTCGAAGTATACGCCCGGATCGCCGATCCGGTGGGCGGAAACGCAGGTCGTGGCGATTACGGGGAAAACGCGCAGAAGCTGCTTTACGTTGTCCGCGTCGCTGAGATACCGGTTGAACGCGTCGACCCGCTCCGGGTCGTCGCGGTCTGTATAGACGATCTTTCGCAGCTTTTCGTATTTCGGCTGGCCGAGAAGCTTGATGTGCCGGATGGACGTGAAGCAGAGGTACTGCAAAAACGCGTCCTCGTCGTTCTCAATCAGCCCGAGGGCGTCCTCGTCCCGGATCGGGCCGATCTCCGCGAGCCGTCGTTCGATCTGCGCGAGCTGGCCGCCGCGAAGCTCCACCTGAAAATTGAGCTGGCCGGTCTCGTCCAGCAGGCGCTGCGTAATCTCCCGGCGCTCCCGCAGCTCCAGAATCTCATCGTAGTCGGCCAGCAGCTTTGTGAGCTGTTCGGTGCGCCGCACCTTCTCGTCGCGGCGTTTGTCAAGCGTCTTGTCGTACACCGGGACGTCCCTGACGTCCTCGTATATGTAACGCATATCGTCGAGCGCCCGGTCGACCATATCCCGGTTGCCGAGGCGGAGCATCGGAAACGGAATCGCCCTGCCGTGATAGCTGAGCGACCGCATTTTTCTGTAGACCTCGTCGATGGGGTGGTTGTTGTTCGAGGCGAACAGGACGGTTCGTCCGTTGAAATAGGCGGTCATGACGGTGTTCATGATCGTGTTTGTCTTCCCCGTCCCCGGCGGCCCCTGCACATAGGACAGGGGGTATTTCATCGCGTTGCTGATCGCGAGGAGCTGATCGAGGTTGACCTGACGGTTCATCAGCGCCGGCGGGTACTGCTTTTTGCGTATGGGCCGCTTCAGGTACTCGCCGAAAAACGCCCGGATCGGCGTCGTGACGCTGTCGCTGTCGTACATATCCTGGATCGCGCCGTATTCGTGCTCGAGATCCAGCAGACTGTCCATGCCGATCGCGAGCACGTAGGGCATATCGTCCACGCCCGGGAGCTTCGGATTGTTCAGCGTGATGCAGTCCTTGATCGCCTCGAGATGCCGCTCCGGGTTCTCGAGAAGAATCATGTCCCCTGCGTCGAGAAACTGCCGGATGCTCACCCGGTCGCCGTTTATGGTAAACTCCCGACAGAAGGTGATCTTCTCCTCCGCCCGCATGACGCGGCTTTCGACGTCGAGAAACAGCTTCCGGTAGGCCAGCACGTACAGCCCCTGCCGGGCGGGAACGCTGATCACGTTCAGCGCGAGCTGCTTGAGCCGGATTCTGCCGTCCTCACTGTTTGCCTGAAACTGGAACGAGCGGACGATTTCGGCAAACTGCGCGTCCGTGAGCGGGCAGACGCCGTTTTCAAACCGGTCGCCGTCGAAGCATTGCACGAGCCTGTATTCGCAGCGATAGGGGGTCGCGTTGAGGCGATAGCAGTCGGCGAGGTAGCTCAGGATTTTCAGGTTGGGGATGTGATCGAACAGGCCGGCGTATTTTGCGGGGTTGAGCCGGATATCCTCCGTGAGCCGCCGGTCGACCTCGCAGTAGCTGCCCTCCACGACAGACGCCTTCAGGATCGAATCGACGAAGATCAGAAGCTCCCCCACCCGCAGCTCCCCCAGGTGCAGCCCGTCCACGGTCAACTGCCGCCGCGACAGGTTGACGGATTTGATCCGGATCCAGTATTTCGTGACCTGTTCGTTTTTGTTTTTGTATTCGATACTCAGCCACTTTCCCTCGTGGAGCGCCTTGAATATCTCTCTGCAAACGCCTGTCATGGATCGGCTCCTTCTGCGCGGGGTACGGATATAGGGGTATGGATCAAAGATGCGCGGTGTGGGTATAAATATAGATAGGGACAAAGATATCATACACCAAACACCGCGCCATGGCAATCAAAACCGGAACGCACGCCGGACAGGCGCCGACGCCCGCCGCCGGCAGTGACCGGCGGCGGGATTTTTGCGGATTGGCAACTGTTCAGCACCCGCTTCACCGGGCTGCTGATCACCGGTCATACTCGTATTCGAACGCGGCGTTATCCGCCTCCACGGACAGAAGCCGCCTGCCGCCCTTTACCAGCTCATAACGGGCGCGGCAGGCGGCGTTTTCGCGGATGAGGCGGGTCATGGCCCCGTTTTCCGGGGCGCGGAGCGGGGCGGCGTTTGTATCGAGCAGCGCCGCCGTCAGCGTCGTATCGCCCTGCCGGAGCACCAGCTCGCCGCCGGCGCATTTCATTGCCCGTGCGCCGAGATAGGTGGCGAGCCGGTATTCGCGGCCGCCGAGCAGCACGGCGGCGATGACGCCGGTGAACCGCACCGGGCCGAGCGGGATCTCCGCGGCGGACAGCATCAGAGAGCCGCCGTCGAAAAAGCACTGCGTCCACGCGTATTTTCGGGGAAACGACCGGCCCCGGTCGCCCTCGATATAGCCGTCGCCGTTTACGAAGCGGTAATCCGTGCCCGCGACGCGAAGGCAGCCGTTGACGCGGTGGCGCATACTGAATACGCTGTGGCGGCACTCCATGAACGGGACATACCGAAACGGGCCCATGACGTCATAGCGCAGCGGCGTGAGGTCATCAAATCGCAGCTCGCCCTCCGCGTCGACGGCCCCGGTATGCAGCGCAAGCCGCAGTCCGCTCTCCCGGAATTGACAGCCGCCCAGCACGGCAATCGGCGCGTTTTCACGCACAAACCCGCCCGGCAGCGAAGCGCCGAAGCAGCCGCTGTCAGTGATGATCTGGATGGAGCCGGACAGCCCGGAATCGGATGGGCCGCCGTCCGCGCTGTGCGTCGCGGGGATGACGGCGACGGTTTGCGTCTCCGACTGGCAGCGGAAGTACCAGCCGCAGAAGGCGCTTTGGCTGTGTGTCATGCTTGCGGCGCACCCCCGTATATATCCCGGCCGCCTCGCCGTGCGGCTGCGGTGATTCTTTTTGATGTGTCTCTATTATAGACTACCGCAGCGAAAATCAAACAACGGGAATATATTGCATGCGATACCGCCGTGAACGCCCGTCGGCTGTCCGATGGGCGGCAAAAAAGACCCGCCGCGGGGCGGGTCTTTTTGTGATCGGGGGCGTTCGTCCACCGCCGTTTATCCGCCGCCGTTTTACCCGGCGTCGGACGCGGTGAGACGTGACCGGAGCAGGGCGAGCTGACCGTCGTCCATCCCGGCGGCGAGAAGATAGTCCGCCGCCCCGGCGGCGAGGTCGGCGTCCGGGAGCGCCGTGTCCGCGTCGGGCACGAGAATGCGGATCATCGGGTCGAGAACGTGCTCCACGATGACGTTGTACCGGTCGGGGTCGGACGCGGCGGTGATGCGGTAATAGTTGTCGTAGGTGATCATATAGTCGTCGACGATCTCATCGTAGCCCGCGCCGCAGAGGGCCTCGAGGAGCATACACACAAACCCGGTGCGATCCTTGCCCTCGGTGCAGTGGACGAGATACGGGCCGTCCTGCTCCGCCATGGCGATGAGACCCGCCGCCAGCTTCCGCGTGAACGCCTCGGAGGTGAAGTTTGTGTTCAGAGCCAGCGGAATCACGCCGCCGGCCTCGTAGAGCGTGAGGAAATACGGGCAGTCGAAGCCCTCGGCGGCGATATAGCCCTGAATCTTCTCATCGCTGTCGGCGAGGTCGAGGATGCACCGCACACCGGCGGACTCCATCAGCGCGTTTACGTACGCGGCGCGGTTGTGCTGGTTGTCGCAGGGGGAGGCGGAGCGATAGAGCGTATCGGCGGCGATGCCCGTGACCGAGACGCCGCGGAAGTTCGCGAACTGCTCGTCGCTGTCATACCGCTCGCGTTCATCGTAATAGTGGATGTCGCGGGCGTTCTGGATGTCCAGATACTTCCCGCTCTCACGCAGGGAGACGGTCGCCGTGTCGCCCTCGCCGAGACCGGCGATGTCCCAGAGATCGTCGCCGTTGTTGACGCACGCCTTTATGTAGTCGTAGCCCGGATAGGCTACGAGCAGCGTCTGGCCGTTTTCGGTGTAATAGCCGTTGTAATAGGGCTGATCCTCCAGCGTATAGCCGTTCGAGAAGGCGATATCCACGCTGTCGCCGCAGGCATAGCCCAGAGCGTTGAAGTCGTCGATGGTGATCTCGATATACACCCCGCCGAACTCCGGCTCGTGGAGGATGGCGCAGTCCGTGACGGACGCCGGCCCGCCGACCGCCTTCGCGCCGCAGCCGCCCAGCGACAGCACGGCGCACAGCAGCAGGACGATGACGACGCTTCTGCGCCTGCGTATGGTGTTCATGGGTTCCGCTCCTTTCCATGCCGGTTTTCCGGATCGGGGCGGCGCCGGCGCTGCCCCGCCTTTGAACCGAATATACCACATCCGAGGGCGAAATGCCAGCATTCGGAAAGAATTCACCCCGCCGCATATCCCCGCGACGACCGGTTTTGCGCGGCTTTTGGCGGCGTTTTGCATTTTTCCTCACGAAAATGTCAAAAAAGCCGTAGACACAGCCGCCATGTTCGTGTACAATAGACAGATAAAGCGCTGCATGCCCGGCGTCACGCGGCGAATGACGCGGCGCAAACAGGAGAGACGACATGGAGCTGACCATTTCCCAACTGATCGAATACGCCGTCCGCAGAGGCTGGCTTGCCGATGCCGATCGCGTCTGGGCCTCGAACCGGCTCATCCACGCCCTGCGCATGGACGGCTTCGGCGGGCTTATCCCGGTGGACGAGCTGCCGCCCATCCGGGCGATTTTGAATCCGCTGTGCGACTACGCGTATGAGCACGGCGTCATCGACGGAAACTCCGCGACCTGGTACGACCTGCTGGACACGGAGCTGATCGGCATCGTGACGCCGAGGCCGTCGGAGGTGATCGCCCGGTTTCGGGAGCTGTACCGCCGTTCGCCCCGGGAGGCCACGGACTGGTATTACGCGTTTTCCGGCGACACCGACTACATCCGCCGCGACCGCATCGCGAAGGACGTGCAGTGGCCCGCCGACACGGCATACGGCACGCTCGACATCACGATCAACCTCTCGAAGCCCGAGAAGGATCCGAAGGCCATCGCGGCGGCGGGGAGGGCGAAGAGCACCGGTTACCCGAAGTGCCTTCTCTGCGCCGAGAACGAGGGCTACGCCGGCCACCTGAACCATCCGGCCCGGCAGAACCACCGCATCATCCCGATCACCCTCGGCGGCGCGGACTACTACCTGCAGTACAGCCCCTACGTCTATTACAGCGAGCACTGCATCGTGCTTAACCGCGAACACATCCCGATGCACATCGACGAGGGCACGTTCGGCAATCTTCTCGATTTCGTGACGCAGTTTCCGCACTACTTCATCGGCTCGAACGCCGATCTCCCGATTGTGGGCGGCAGCGTCCTGAGCCACGACCACTACCAGGGCGGGCGCTTTGAATTCGCCATGGAGCGGGCGGAGATCGAGACGCCGTTCGTCGTGCCGGGATATGAGGACGTGACGGCCGGTATCGTGCGCTGGCCGCTGTCGGTTCTGCGGCTGCGCTGCGCCGAACCCGGACGGCTTGTCACCCTCGCCGGTCATGTCCTCGCGGCGTGGCGTGCCTACGACGACCCGGCGGCGGACATCCTCCACGAATCCGGCGGCGAGAGACACAACACGATCACCCCCATCGCCCGGCGGCGGGGCGATGATTACGAGCTTGACCTCGTGCTGCGCAACAACCGCACCACGGACGAATACCCCCTCGGCATCTTCCATCCCCACGCGGAGAAGCACCACATCAAAAAGGAGAACATCGGCCTCATCGAGGTCATGGGGCTTGCCGTGCTGCCTGCTCGGCTGAAGACGGAGCTTGCCGCCGTCGGCGAGGCGCTGCTGCGTGACGCCGACCTCACCGCCGACCCGCTGACAGCGGCCCACGCGCCGTGGGCGGCGGACGTGAAGCGCCGCCATCCGGAGCTTGACGGGGAAAACGTGACGGATATCCTGCGGCAGGAGGTCGGAAACGTGTTCGCCGCCGTGCTTGAGGACGCGGGCGTATTCAAACGCACCGAATCGGGACAGCGGGCGTTCATGACCTTCCTCGAAAGCCTGTGAGCGGGAAGCTGTAAGAATCGAATCCTCCGGCGGCGCCATCGTATGGCAGTATATGCGGTTCAAAGCCGGCGGAGGTGTGCCGGGAGAGGGCGGGCATTGGCGGTGTCCGCCCTCTCTGTGCGGGGAATTGGATATTGGTTTGCTGCCAATATATTATTGTAAACCTGTTGATGTCGTTTCCGGTTTCAGGATTACCTGTGCGGGACGCGATTTTCATTTGGAATCAGGTGTGTTATAATGAGAGCGTGATTTACGACCATCGAAGGGGGCGTATCCTATGGAAAAGAGCAGGGAACAGATCATTGTCCGCACGAGCGTGATCGGCATCGCGGCGAACGTGCTGCTGGCGGCGTTCAAGGCGGCGGTGGGGCTTGTGTCGAACTCCGTCGCCGTCATCCTCGACGCGGTGAACAACCTCAGCGACGCGATGTCGTCGCTCATCACGATCATCGGCACGAAGCTTGCGCAGAAGGCCCCGGACAGGAAGCACCCGCTGGGCTACGGCCGGGTCGAGTATCTCAGCGCCACGGTGATCGCCGTGATCGTGCTGTACGCCGGCGTCACGTCGTTCACGGAGTCGGTCAGGAAGATCATCACGCCCGACACGCCGGACTACTCCGTGACCGCCCTCGTCATCATCGCCGCCGCCGTCGCGGTCAAGCTCGCGCTCGGCATCCGCGTCAAACGCACGGGGCAGAGGGTCGATTCCGGCGCCCTCGTCGCCTCGGGCAGCGACGCGATGTTCGACGCGGTGATCTCCGCCTCCACGCTGGTGGCCGCGATCATCTTTCTCACGACCGGCGTGAGCCTCGAGGCGTGGCTGGGCGCGGTGATTTCGATCGTGATCATCAAGTCCGGCTTTGAGATGCTGCGGGACACGATCGACGACATCCTCGGCAAACGCATCGACGCCGAGCTGACCCATGCGGTCAAGGCGTCGGTCACGTCGTTCGACGAGGTGTTCGGCGCCTACGACCTCATCGTGCACAGCTACGGCCCGGAAAGGATGATCGGCTCGGTGCACATCGAGGTGCCCGACACCATGACCGCCGAGGCGCTTGACACGCTCGAGCGTGCGATCACGCAGCGGGTGTTCACGGACACCGGCGTTGTGATGACCGGCATATCGGTCTACTCGGTCAACACGCAGAACGACGAGGCCGCCGCGATGCGCTCCGCCGTCCTCGCCATGCTGCAAATGCACGGCTTCTACGCGGACGAGGCGGCCAAAAGCATGAAATTCGACCTCATCGTCAGCTTCGACGCGAAGGATCGCGCCGCCGTCCTGCGCGAGATCGAACAGCGCGTAAAGGCGCTGTACCCCGCCTGGCAGGTGTGCATCGCCCTCGACTACGACATCTCCGACTGATACTTTTTCTCCGGGGAAGGCTTCATGCAGTTTTGTCGAAGCTTATACTGAGCGGCAAAAGTAAGAACGGCTTGCAACACCCGCCTTCAGGCGGCGCATATATTCAGCCCTTACAGGGCAATTTGCAAACCACCACTTGAAGTGGCGGTTGCTGACTGGTGATATTTTATGATAAAAATTCTAATGGTTTGCCACGGCAATATCTGCCGCAGTCCCATGGCGGAGTTTGTTATGAAGGATTTGGTATCCCGGGCCGGGCTGGGCCGGGGGTTTATGATTGCTTCGGCG